>CALFOM010000105.1 GCA_937919685.1 uncultured Phycisphaera sp. | reverse complement strand
CCGACGAACCATGAACCGACGAACCATGAACCGACGGCCGCTGATCTTGCGATCAGCGGCCGTCTTGGTTCGAGTCAGATTGGTTTCAAGCGGTCAGTGCGGGAGCGGGAAGCGCTCGCAGAAGTTTCGAATCTCCTCGCGAACTTCCCTACAGACCGCCGCATCGCCCCCGGAGGCCATCACCCGATCGAGCCAGGCTGCGACCTCGACCATCTCCGGCTCCTTCATGCCCCGGGTGGTCAGCGCGGGTGTTCCGAGCCGAAGCCCGCTGGTCACCATCGGCGGTCGTGGGTCATTGGGGATGCCGTTCTTGTTGACGATGAGCCCGGCGGTCTCCAGCCACTTCTCGGCATCGGCTCCCGTGAGTTCGGCATCGCGTGGGCGAAGGTCGACAAGCATGAGGTGGTTGTCGGTTCCGCCTGAACAAAGCCGGTAGCCGTGCCCGACCAACGCGTCGGCGAGCGCCTTGGCATTCGCAACGACCTGCGCGGAGTACACCTTGAACTCCGGCTTCAACGCCTCCCCGAACGCGATCGCCTTCGCGGTGATCGCGTGCATCAAGGGGCCGCCCTGACTGCCGGGAAACACCTTGCGGTCGATCTTCTTCGCGACCTCGGGATCGTCGGAAAGCACCAGGCCGCCGCGTGGACCGCGGAGTGTTTTGTGCGTGGTCGTGGTGACCACGTGGGCGTGTGGGAAGGGCGACGGATGCACCCCGGCGGCGACCAGTCCGGCGATGTGGGCGATGTCCGCCATCAGGTAGGCCCCGACTTCATCGGCGATCGCGCGGAATCTCGCGAAGTCGATGACCCGAGAGTACGCCGAGTAGCCGCAGATAATGAGTTGCGGCTTGCATTCCCGAGCAATCGCGGCGATCGCGTCGTAGTCGAGCAGTTCGGTCTCGGCATCGAGGTCGTAGTCGACAATGTTGAAATAGGTCCCGGAGAAATTCGGCTTCAGGCCATGGCTCAGATGGCCGCCCGAACTGATGGGCAGGCTCAGCACGGTGTCGCCGGGCTTGATCAACGCCATAAAGGCGGCGATGTTGGCATTGGCGCCACAGTGCGGCTGCACATTGGCGAAGCCGCAACCGAAGAGTTCCTTGGCTCGTTCGCGGGCAAGATCTTCCACGACGTCGTGAAACTCGCAGCCACCGTAGTACCGCTTGCCGGGATATCCCTCGGCGTACTTGTTGGTCATCCAGGTCCCGGCCGCGTGCATGACCGGACTACTGACGTGATTCTCGCTCGCGATCAACTCAAGCGTCGAGCTCTGACGATCGGCCTCGGAGACCAGAACGTCGGCGACTTCGGGATCCGACTGACGAATGAGATCGACGACGCTCCGGCTGATCGGATCGTGGTCGAGGATGGTCGTGGTTTTGGACTGGGTATCGCTCATGGGAGAAGTGTAGATCCGTCAGCCCGTCTGGGTGGCCGCGAGGAAGGCCAGAATCACGGAAGCGATGATCCGAAACGAAGCCCGGGATCGGAGAGGCTCAGAATAAATATCCGTCGATGGGTCGCAAAGCAATGCTCAGCACCAGCGCTGCCAGCAGGCCGACGACGATGATGCTGAGGAGCACCAGCGGCCAGACCTCGATCCGCAGGAGCCGGCGACACGCCGAACCCCACCAGAGGACGAGAAACCCCATTCCCAACAGCGGGAGCAGGAGCTCCACCCCAGAGGCGATTCCGGTCCGCCGATTGCCCAGCCAGGTCGTCGCTGCACCTCGAACAGTGTCGACCTGACTCTTTGGAAGCCGCGCGTTTCATCTCGATTCCGCCACTCCTCCATCGAGGATATTCACCTCTCGGAACGCCCCGCTCCGCCGCGACGTCCAGTTTGAAGGACGACCTCGACCGGGACTCCCTCGGATCGCTAGTCTCGACAACCATGGGTCCCCCGAAAGAATCACGGTCTGGTGGCAGCGGGGTCACCCGTCATCGAATTCTCGATTCCCCGACCGGGTCGTTCTACGTCATGCAGACCGATGCCGGTCACGTGGAGACCGGTTGGCTCGAGATGCTCGACGGCCCGGGCGAAAACGGTCGAACCGTCGAGTCGCTCGGCACGGCCGATCCTCGCCTCCTCTCCGATTTCTGCCGCCGACTTCTGCACGCCATGCGCGGTCAGTTGATGGATTTCGATGACATCGAGACGCCACCCGGTACCGGATTTCAACGCGCGGTCTGGAATGCCACCCGTCTGATTCCGCCGGGGGCGACCATCACCTACGGGCAACTGGCCGAACGCGTCGATCGCCCGAAGGCGGCCCGTGCAGTTGGTCAGGCGATGCGCCGAAACCGCCTCCCGATCGTGATTCCATGTCATCGGGTTATCGGCGCGGGCGATCTCGGTGGCTTTGGCGGTCATGGCCCGAAAGGCCAGTGGCCGGCGATCAAGAGAACGCTCTTAGCGGCGGAGTCGAAGGCGAGACCGTGAGGATTCGCCTTCACTCACCTCGAATGCTAAAAACGGGCTTCAGACGTTGTGGAATGCCGACGAAAAGACGGGTACGGTTCCCTTTCTAGATGGTCCTTTCGATTTCTCAGTTCTTTTGTTTCTTGTACCGCGGAGAGCGCTCGCTTATGAAACTCACAATGGTCGGCAGTGGATACGTCGGATTGGTGACCGGAGCCTGCTTTGCAGAGACCGGGAACGACGTGACGTGTCTGGATGTAGACGAGCGGAAGATCGCCATGCTCAAGCGAGGCGAAAGCCCGATCTACGAGCCGGGTCTCTCCGAGATGATCCAGCGCAATACCTCCGCGGGCAGACTTCAATTCACCACAGACAAGGTCGCCGCCTACACCGATGCCGAAGTCATCTTCATCTGCGTGGGAACGCCGAGCGACACCGATGGATCCGCCGATCTGCAGTACGTGTTGCGGGTCGCCGCCGACATCGCTGATGTGATCGACACCCTCGGAGAGCATCAGAGCCCGAAGACGGTTGTCGTCAAGAGCACCGTCCCGGTCGGAACCAGTCACAAAGTTCGAGATCTCATCAAGAGCCGAACGAAAGCCCCCTTCCACATCGCGGACAATCCGGAGTTTCTCAAGGAAGGCGATGCGATCGGCGACTTTATGAAGCCGGATCGCGTGGTCTGCGGTGTGGAGAGCGACGATGCCGCGAAGACAATGAACGAACTCTACGAGCCGTTCGTCCGCCAGGGGAACCCGATCTACCTCATGGATGTGCGAAGCGCCGAAATGGTGAAGTACGCCTCCAACGCCATGCTCGCCTGCAAGATCTCCTTTGTGAATGAGATCTCACGCCTGTGTGAAGCCTACGGCGCTGACGTCAAAAACGTCCGCGAAGGCATGTGCGCCGACAAACGAATCGGGAATCAGTTTCTCTATCCCGGCCTGGGCTATGGCGGTTCTTGCTTTCCCAAGGACACGCTTGCCGTCTGCTCGATGGGACGCGAAGTCAATCTTCCCTGCAAGCTCAACGAGGCCGTTCACGTGGTGAATCAGGAGCAACGCGGCTGGTTCTGGAAGAAGATCACCGACGTGCTCGGCGAGGACCTCAACGGAAAGACGCTCGCCTTCTGGGGCGCCTCCTTCAAACCCAAGACCGACGACATTCGCGAATCGCCCGCGATCGCACTCATGCAGATGGCAATCGACGCCGGCGCGCGGGTGAAGGCGTTCTGCCCCGAAGGACTGGAGAACCTGCGGGTCGAATTCCCGCAGGCGGAAGCCGCGGAGGGCATGTACGAGTGCCTTTCAGGCGCCGACGCTCTGGTCGTCGCCACCGAGTGGAACGAGTTTCGATCCCCCGACTTCGACAAGATCGCCGCCATGCTGAGTTCGAAGATCATCTTCGACGGCCGGAACGTCTATCGGCGGAGCCAGATGGCCGAACTGGGATTCACCTACATCTCGGTCGGCCGCCCTGCGGTGATCGGGGCTGCAAATGGATCGAAAGCCGCCACCTGACGCATTTTCGAACCGTCTCGGGCCGAATTTGAAGATCTACCCTCGACGCGTCGCGAGTTTCTCGCGACGCGTCGTAGTATCTCCATCATGCCAGATCTCCTCGTGTCCAATCCAAGCGGCGAGCTGCTGCTGAGCCAGTCGCTTCAACCCCGATCCCTACTCACCCTCGGCCGCTCGGATCGATCCACGATCGTGATACCCGACGATCGAACAAGTCGACATCACGCGGTGCTTTTCGATCACCTGGGGGTCTGGCACCTCGCCGATCTCGGCTCCAAGGCGGGGCTCGAAGCGGAGGCCGGCAAGACCACCTTTCACCGCTTCGCCAGCGACGAAGACTGGGTGCGCATGGGACCGGTGATCCTCTGGCTCTCGAATTCCGTGCCACCCGAGCAGGAACCCGACCCTTCGCCGATGAAACTCCCGATCGAACCCCCCTTCCGAATCGCTTCGGAATTTCTTCGCGAGAACAAGGTTCCGGCACTATCCCCGGAACTCCTTCCCCTGCTCCTGGCCGGAAGATCCGATCGGACGAAATCTGTTCGGATCCTTGATCTTGGTAACGCCTCCAGAGTCCTGATCGGGAGTTCCGGACACGCCGACATCTGTATCGACGACCCCGCCGTTTCGCCACTCCACGCCGTGATCTACCGGGAAGAAGATCAGTGGGCCATTGCCGACGCCGGTTCAAATCAAGGCCTTCGAGCCGATGGAAAGCGGTGGCTCCGAAAGCTGCTGGAGCCCGGAACTCTGCTTGAATTCGGCAATACGACCCTCGTCCCGGTGCTTCCGGAAGCTCTTTTTTCCCAGAAAAACGAGAAACCCGCAGAGGACGAGGACATCTTCGAGCAGTTCGATCTCGGCTCCGCATTCATCGATTCAGAGACCGAAAGTCGACCGAATGACGGCAAGTCACTTCCGTCGCGTCCTCGAAAACCCTGAAAAATACCGGAAAACCTCGCATTTACTCGGTACTTCCGTGTTGTCGTTTCGGTCGCTTGCCGTTAGATTCGCGCGGAAAGCACGAGAAACTCCGACAGTTCACGTGTTGCGCCCCTCTCTGCCAGTCGACAAACATCGTCTGGTGGGACCAACGGAGTGGTCCCGGGGCCGTCCAGATCCGGGTCTCGTCCTGTGGACGAACCGGAAGACCAAAGGTCCAACATGGACCAGCAAGGATCAAACGTCATGGCCAAGAAGAAGATCACCAAGCGTCCTGCCGCGAAGAAGAAGACCGTCAGCAAGGCGGCCGCCAAGAAGACCACTCGCAAGACCACAACCAAGAAGACCACGACCCGCGCCGTCAAGGCGTCACCGTCGATCAAGGGTTCGGTTGCACCGCGCACCAAGAGCCAGATCTTCAACACCATCGCCGAAGCGACCGAGATGAGCCGTAAGGAAGTGACTTCGGTCATCTCCACCCTCGAGTCGATGATGGTCGCCGATCTCAAGAAGGGCACCGCCGTCAAGTTCATGGGGATGAAGTTGACCGTCAAGAAGAAGCCGGCCACCAAGGCCCGCAAGGGACGAAACCCCTTCACCGGCGAAGACATGATGTTCAAGGCCAAGCCCGCCTCCAAGGCAGTGAAGGTCCGAGCACTCAAGACCCTCAACGACCAGATCTGAACCAGCCGTTCGGTTCACTGATGCAACACGACGGACCCCGCCGATTCTTCGGCGGGGTCCGTCTCTTTTTAGGAACATCATGAACCTCATGAACATCCATCCGCATCCATCCGCATCCATCCGCATCCATCCGCATCATGGGCATCCTGAAACTGGATCGATGATGACAGGGAGGATTCATGCGATCAATGCGATCAATGCGATCAATGCGATCGATGCAAACGATGCGATC
>CALFOM010000104.1 GCA_937919685.1 uncultured Phycisphaera sp. | reverse complement strand
ACCACGAAAGCACCCCACCCGGCGTGATGCCGGATGGGGTGGTTTTTTCGGTTGAGTTATGGATCGGTCGAGTTTGTTTCTTTGACGGTTCGTATTGCCGACCCAATGGACGGCAGGCTTCAGGTGTTCAGCGGCCGCGGGAACCGCCTCGGCTTGATCCGCCGCTTCTGCTCGATCCGTTACTCCTGCTTGATCCACTACTTCGAGTTGTTCCGCTGCCTCGGTTGGATCCACCAGCAGACTGCGAACCGTTTCGAGTACTCCCCGAGTAGTTGGAGCGGTTGGAATTGTCTCGAGTGACCGAACGATCCCGCGCCTGCTGGCTCGAGTTCAACCCGCCCTCGATGTTCCGAAAGCCTTCGCGATCGGCCTCACTTCCGGTCGCGGGCACCCAGTTGCCGTTGTCGTACTTGGTCCAACTCTGTCCATCGCGACGGTAGACGTTGCCGTCATTACCGACGTAGCGGTCGTCATCGTATTTGGCGGTCGCCGTCCAGCCGGTGCCGCGGCGATTGCTCGCCACGCCCTGATTGCCGTTGGTGGACTGACCGGCGACAACCGTGCCGCGAGAATTGGTGACGTGTCCGGTTCGAACCCAAGTGCTGCCGTTGGTGGCGACGTTGCGGCCCCACTGGGCGTACGGACTCGACGCTTGGTAGCCGCGGCCGGCCCAGCCCGTGGAGGGATTCGACCAGCCGTACCCGACCGCTCGACCGTTCGGGCCGTAGTAGTTACGGCTGGCGACGTAACGCCCGGTATTGGGGTTGTACCAGCGGTTGTACCCCCAGACCGGAGGCCGGCCCCAGTACCAACGGGGCCAATAGTAGTAGGGGTAGTCGTAGCCGGTGCCGTAGACGACCACAGAACCGGAGACGTACACCCCGGTGTACCCCGAGGTGTAACCGGAGACCACCATGTTGTCGTCGACGTTGTAGATGCGGACGAAGGTCACGTAGTAGAGCGGGCTCTCCGGTGGGATCGTGTAGATCAGCGACGGCACGCTCGACGCGACCGCCCACGGCCCGGTCGCTTTGGACGACTCGAACCACACCGCGTTTTCCATCGCGTAGTACCGGCCCTGGGCGCGAATCACCGCGGTGGCCGTGTTGAGGCCGTACTGCAAAGGCGTACCGGTGATCGCTTGAAACTTTGGCGCACCGTCGTACACCACGGTCAGGGCTGCGGTGTTGCGATCGATGGCCGCCATCTCCGGCACTTGAGCCATCGCGAGCGCCTCCTTGGATTCGATGGTGCCGGGAACCGACGCCACCACGCGATATGCTTCGACATCATCGGGAATCGTGGCAAAGGTCTTCGGCACGTCCGCGGCATCGATCATCGCCCAGTCACCCGACGGGCTCGACGCCTTGAACCAGCGACCGGAAACCAGCAAGTAATAGGCATTGTCACCGGTGTCGAGGAAGAGATCTGAATCGGTATTGCTCGCTCGCAAGAGCGGAGTCTCCGCGATCCGGGTCCACTCGGGCGTTCCATCGACCACCACCAGCTCGGCGGGCACGCTGCTGCGGATGACTTCTGGAACCACACCCGAGTCCCCTTCAGTTATTGCATCGGCGCCGTCATCGAGGCTCGCCACCGCTTCCTTGATGTGCGCAAACTGCGGATCGTCCGGGATTCCGTCGAAGACCTCCGGGAGCGTTCGGCAGTCCGCCCAGACCGTCGCATCGAGTGAATCAGCGGACAACCAGCCGACACCATCGAAGAGGTAGTAGGTTCCTCTAACTTCGAAGAGCGGATGATCGGCATCCGCCACCATGGAGATCCCCGACGAGAACGCCCGCCGTTTTTCGCGCTCCGGGAGCATCAGAAGGACCGCCGGCTTCTCGCGGTAGTAGATCATGGGCGAAGTCTTCGACAACGGCTCGTCGTCGATATCGATCACGGTCTGATCCGTGATGAGCCCGGTCAATCGTGTGAGGGGCATGGTGATCGGCGAGGTCGGAATCGATGCCTTCATCAGCGCGCTGATCCGCTCGGCAACGAGTTCATCGTCGAAGGAAGCGTGTTCAAACTTAAAATTGTAGAGCGTGGCTTCTCCGGTCTCGGTGTTGGAGAGCACGTTCAATTGCAGAACAAGACTACCGACAACCTCTCCCCGGCCGAGGCCTGAGTCGACGCTGGCCGCGATCGATACCGTGAGACGGTCACCTTTCCAGAGATCGAGCTGCGGCCGCTGCAACACGATGGTCGCGTCGCCGTTCTGGATCTCGCGAGGCCACGACCTCGGGCCGGTCGTTTCCTTGGTCGCCGGGGGGTCCACCTTGGCCTCGACTTGAGCGATGGCGGACGGACCGCCGACGGCCATGAACATCATGGACATCATGATGACCGCCATACTTCCGACAAGACCCTGACGCAGATGATCCCACATAGATTCTCCTCTGGTTCGCCGAATGGAATCCGGCGGGTTCATGGAACTCGATCAAAACACCTCGACGGCCGCGCCGCCAACCCTGCGACTTTAATCCTCTACACGCCCGCGGCTTCGGCGGTGTTCCGCAACAACATCGCGACAGTCATCGGACCGACGCCGCCCGGTACCGGGCTCAGATGCCCCGCGACTTCGGCGACCTCCTCGAATGCGACATCGCCGACGGTCCGACGCTTTCCGTCCGCGCCCAAGACTCGATTGATCCCCACGTCCACCACCACCGCACCAGGCTTGACCATGTCTCGGGTGATTAGACCGGCGACTCCGGCGGCACTCACCAGGACGTCAGCGGTTCGGGTGAGGCTCGCGAGATCCTCGGTGTACTTGTTGGTTGAGATCACCGTCGCCTCCGCCCGCATCAGCAAGACGGCGATCGGCTTGCCGACGATGTTGCTTGCGCCAACGATCACGCATCGCTTGCCGCGGAGTTCGATGCCGGTCGACTCGATCATCTCGACCGATGCGAGCGCCGTGCAGGGGACCAGGCTCCGCCGTCCGTAGACGATGTTGCCGATGTTCGCGGGGTTGACGCCCTCGACGTCCTTGGCCTCGTCGATCAACGACTGGATCCGCTCCGCCTCGACGCCCTCGGGCAGCGGCAGGTGGACCATGATTGCCGTGACGTCGTGGTCTTCGTTGAGGGCTCGGACTTGGTCTTCGACTTCCTCGATGGAAGCGCTGGCGGGGAGCCGATGGAGGTGGTATTCGATGCCCACCGCGGCACAGGTCTTTCGCTGGTTGTGGGCGTAGATGTCGGCACCCTTGTCATCGCCCGCAAGGACGGCATCCAATCGAACCCGCCGCTTGCCTTCCGCGACCCGACGCGCCACCGTCCGGCGAACCTGGAACGCCAGGTTCTTGCCGTCAATCGGCGTCGCGACCGGGCTGGAGGTGGGTTCGGAGGCTGCTTCC
This sequence comes from uncultured Phycisphaera sp., assembly GCA_937919685.1. Classification (GTDB taxonomy): domain Bacteria; phylum Planctomycetota; class Phycisphaerae; order Phycisphaerales; family SM1A02; genus UBA12014. The sequence goes on along the minus strand of CALFOM010000104.1, from coordinate 7,997 downwards.
ATTCGGGAGAGGATACCGGCTGAGGCGGGAGCCCTCCGTACTTGAAGCACCATTCCCAAAAGGTCGACTCGGAGGGGTTCACTCGACTATCGTTCCTTCTATATGAGCCCAACCGGTCCCCATCGTCTCGCCTGCCTCGTCATGTCTTCCGTATTCGGGAGTTTCCTGGTCTCGTCGCCGATCTTCGGCCAGACTGTGATTCCAGGGCAACCGGCCCAACCATCGGCGGCGCCAAGCTCTCATCAGATGGCCTCGTCGCGATTCGCCCCCGATCCGGAAACGATCCGCGAACTTCGGATGATCGGCGAGCCCGTACCGCCGCCATCCGGCGGGACGATGATCAAGGGTGAACCGATCACCGAATGGAATTCCGAAGGCCCCACGATCCTCATCTTCTGGTCGCCGTTCGTCGGTGGCACCGACACCCACCTCGCCCAACTCGGGGAGATTGGCGCCAAGTCGGAGGGAATCCAGACGATTTCGATCGCCAGCGGCCCTCGGTCGCGGGTCGAGCGCACGCTCGACAACCTTCCCGGCCGAACGCCAATCGCCCCTCGAACGCTCCTTGATGAGACCGGCAGTTGGCAGAAGGCATTCGTCGAACCCCTCGGACTGACCACCCTCCCTGCGGTGGTCGCGATTGATAAACACGGCGAAGTCGTCTACCACGGACCGATGAACACCGCCTCGATGGCGCTCGCGAGGATCACCAGCAACAACTGGTCGAGCGATGGGTACCGCGACTCCGTGATGGAATACATGTCTCGACAACAGGCCTCGATCGCACTCAACGAGATTCGTGGCCGTGTTCGTCGCGGGCAGGCCACCGCCGACCAGGCCGTCAGCCTTGCCGAAGAGCTCATCGAACTCGACGCTCAAAACGGTGGCCGACAAGTCTCGAAGTTCGACATCCTTCTCACGATTGCCGACCGGCCGGATGACGCGTATGCCTACGGTCGAGAGATCGCCACGCGGTTCTCGAACAATTACCTGGTCCTCAACGATCTGGCTTGGAATATCGTCAGCCTTCCGGACGTCTCGCGGCGTGACTTGGACTTCGCCCTTGAGATGTCTCGTCGCGCCAACGCGATTCAGGGCTACACGGATTATTCGGTGCTCGACACCATGGGTCGTATCTGGTGGATGCGCGGCGATGCCGACGAAGCAATCCGATGGCAAATGATGGCCGTCGCACGAGCCTTCGGAACCTGGCACGGCGATTCCACCCGAGCGAATCTCGATGCCTATACGAACGGATATCTCAAGCCGGGCGAAATGCCGCCGCCCTACCGTTCCCCTCGACGCCAATAGACCGCAGATTCACGAGCGATGTAAGGGGTGAGTACCCCGTTTTTGCTTGAATTCGCCACCCACCACAACCAACTCCCCCGTCCACGGTACGATTTTGATCGTCCCGACATTCGGCGACCGATCCATCCTTCTTCCTTCCCTTGCTAGAGGACCGACGAATCATGAAAATTCCTATGTGCATTATCGCCGCGACCAGTCTCGGACTCGCCGCTGCTGCCATCGCCCAACATGCGCCCGCGATCGTCGGACAGGACAAGCCGAGCCGAGCCATTGAAGGCGAGCAGATTGCCGCGATGCCCCAGCCGGTTCCAGAGCCCCAAGACGCGAAGACGGCTCAAACGCTCAACATCGGCGACCAGGCGCCCAAGCCCATCCTCCAGAAGATCCTCAAGGGCAACACCGACTTCGACGGATTCACCCCAGGCAAGGTCACGGTCATGGAATTCTGGGCGACTTGGTGCGGTCCCTGCAAAGCGGGCATGCCCCACCTCTCTGAACTCCAGAAGGAATACAAGGATCAGGGCGTCGACATCATCGGCGTGAGCAACGAAACGCTCGCCCTCGTCGAGACCTTCATAGAGAAGCCCCAGTGGGACAAGAAGACCGGCTACACCATCGCGGTCGATCAGGACGGCGCCACCAACAACGCGTACATGAAGGCGGCAAAGCGTAATGGAATCCCTTGCGCCTTCGTGGTCGACGGCGAAGGCAAAGTCGCCTGGATCGGTCATCCGATGTCCATGGACGAGCCGCTTAAGAAGATCGTCGCCGGCGAGTGGGACCGCAACAAGTTCCAAGCCGAGTACGAAGAGTCTCAGAAGGCCGCTCAGATGATGACCGACGTCCGACGGGCGATGGGCGAGGCCCAGCGTTCCAACGACTTCGGCCCCGCCATGAAGACGCTCGACGCCGCCATCGCGAAGATGCCCAACGACGCCAACCTTCAGATGATGAAGTTCCAGACCATGATCGGCCCGATGAACGACCCCGAGGGCTATCAGACCGGCTGGGCGATCCTCAAGGCCAACCGCGACAACGCCATGATGATGAATGCCATCGCGTGGTACACCCTCGACGATGCCGCCGTGACCGATCGAGACTACGAATTCGCGATGGCCGCCGCCAAGGCCGCCGAAACTGCATCGGGTGGTACGAACCCCGCAATTCTCGACACGCTCGCTCGAGCGTACTACGAGATGGGCGATTTCGACATGGCCGTGAAGGTGCAGAAGAAAGCCGTTGAGAAATCCGACGACGACGCCATGGGCGAAGGCATTCGCAAGCAGCTCGAGAAGTACCAGGCTGCGGCGAAGGCTGGACACAAGACTGCTTGATCCCACGCCGGATTCCTCCTGCCACGAGGAAGACCGGGCACAGAGTCAATTCAAACGCGGGCGGCGCCATTGGCGCCGCCCGCGTTCTTTCTTTGGCCGCGCTTCATGCATCCGAAGGACTCGGTTCCTGACTACCATCCGTCGACATGGCCAGACCGGAACAACCCGTGATCATCATTGGCGGAGGCATCATCGGCCTCGCGAGTGCTTGGGCGTTGCATCGCCGTGGCGTCCCATGCCTCGTGCTCGACCAGGAGCCCATTCGCGACGGGGCCAGTTGCGGGAACGCCGGGCTCATCGTCTACGGGCATCCCCCGCTCACCCGGCCCGGCGTGAGCGTCCAGGGGTTGAAGTGGATGTTCGATCGGAATAGTCCGCTCTACATCAAGCCTCGCTTCGACGGCGATCTTGCCCGCTGGCTGCTGACCTTCCACCGCCACTGCAATCAGCCGCACTTCAAGGCCTGCCTCGCGGTGCTCGCCCACCTCGGCTGGGAGACCGCCCGCGGCTTCGACGAGATGCGATCAGACGCCGCGATCGACTGCGACTGGCGCTCCAGTGGTTGGCTCGACGTCTGCTTGAAGCCATCGAGTTTGGACGATGCTGAGCAAGAGATCAAACATCTCTCGCCCTTCGGATACACCGCGGAACGCCTCGATGGCGATGCCTTGCGCCGTACCGATCCCGCCTTCGGCGATTCCGTCGCCGGTGCCGTCCGGTTCAACCAAAGCGCCACAATGGACCCGGCCGCTTTCATGCAATCCCTTCGGACATGGTTGAAAAAACAGGGCGTCGAGATCCGAGAGGGCGCGCTTCAAGGCGGCGTCGAACGACTGCTGGTGACCGACGAGCGAGTGACCGGCGTGGTCCTCGCATCAGGTGAGATCATCGAGACCGACCGCGTGGTGCTCGCCGCGGGAACCTGGTCTGGCCCGCTCGCCGCCACCGTCGGATTGAACGTTCCCCTCCAACCCGCCCGCGGGTACCACCGCGATCTCACCGGCCTTTCGACGATTCCCAAGATGGGCGGCGTCCTTCGCGAAACGTTCATCGCATTCACCCCGATGTTCGATCGCCTGCGACTCGCCGGCACGCTGGAACTCGCCGGTCACGGCCGACCGTGGACTCGTTCTCGGCTCGAGAATCTCACTCGCGCGGCGCGGCCATACCTTTGTGGCATCGACGAGGCGACGATCACCGCAGAGTGGGCGGGCTACCGTCCCTGCACCCCGGACGGCATGCCGATGATCGGCGAAGTCCCCTGGGCGAAAGGTCTGGTGGTCGCGACCGGCCATGCCATGATGGGGATGACCCTCGGACCGATCACCGGCCGCCTGGTTGCGGAGATCTTCTGCGACGGCGGACCGTCGATCGAATCACCCTTGCTTGATCCAGTTCGTTTCGGTCACGTGGGTTGAGCAAGACGCCCGATTGGTCTCATGCTTCCGGCCAGAGCCACGCCGCACCGCGGACGCCACTGGAATCGCCGTGAACGTTCCGCAGGATAGGCGTCGTCGCACTGCTACCGAAGGCGCGAGCATGGACCAACTGCGGAATGACCTCATAGATCGAATCAAGATTGCTCACGCCACCGCCCAAGACGATCGCATTCGGATCAAGCAAGTCGACGACGGTCACGAGACTCTCGGCGAGACGTTCGTGGAATCGGGCTATCACGGCTCGAGCATGCTCGTCTGTATCGACCGACGCCGCGATCTCCGCGAGGGAACACGCCATCCCCGACGCGGCGGCGTACTCCGCTTCGATGGCCGGCCCGCTCAAGTATTGCTCGAGACAATCTGATCGTCCGCAGTAGCACGGTCGCGGCGCGGCGTCACGAGCGTCTCGATGCGGCAGACCGATGTGGCCCCATTCGCCTCCGAGACCGTTGCCGCCTTCGTGTACGACGCCATCGATCACCACGCCGCCACCGACCCCGGTCCCCAGGATCACCCCGAAGACCACCCGATGTCCGGCGGCGGCGCCGTCCGCGGCTTCCGAGAGCGCAAAACAGTTGGCATCGTTGGCGGTGCGAACCGGAAATCGAACCGAGACGTTCAGATCTGATTCAAACGGCCGCCCGTTCAAACATGTTGAGTTGGAATTGCGGTGCAGGCCAGTCGCTCGATCAACCGAGCCGGGCGTTCCCACGCCGACCGTGGTTGATGCATCAGAATCTGAGGCGGTCGCCACCCGATCGACCAGATGCGCGATTGCGGCGAGCGTCTCGTCGTAGTCACCCCGTGGCGTGGCCACGCGTTCCCGAGCGACGATCTCACCGCCTACCAGGGCGATCGCCTCGATCTTCGTCCCGCCGAGATCAACCCCGATGCGAGCAGTCGGCATTTTAGGCCCCTCCCCGCGCCGCGTCCGGGCCACCACGCACCCAAGTACCACCGACGCAGGTTCCAGCGAGGCATTCGGGGCCAGTACCCATCACGATGGCTTCGGCGAGTTGATCAGGATCGACACCTTCAAGCGTGCGATGGTCGAGGTCGATGGCGACGAAGTCGGCGAACCGTCCGACGCTGATCGAACCACTCTCGACCCCGAGGCTTGCCGCCCCGTTGACCGTCGCGATATCGAGCAGGGCACGCCCGGTTCGACCTGCTTGGTCGACGACGGCGCCCCTCATCTGATGACGAACCCGCTGAACGTATTCGATCCATCGAAGATCTTCAGTCGGGGCGATTCGACTATTGAGATCGGTCCCGATCGCGATCGGAATACCCAATTCACGCATCGTGGCGAGATCGCAGATTCCGTCCCCGAGATTTCCTTCGGTGTTCGGACAGAGACAGATTCGTGCCCCGGCGGCTGCGAAATCTTGAAGATCCTCGGCATTCGAATGCGTGCAATGGACCGCGGTAGTCCGTTCGTCGATCACCCCGTGTTCGAGCAAGAGCCGCATCGGCGTCCGATCGTGGATGGCGAGGCAGTCGTCAATCTCCTGCACAACCTCTTCCAGATGAAGGTGAAAGACCGACCCTCGTCGTGTGGCTTCTGCGTGGACGGCCGCAATGCGATCGATCGGGACCGCTCGAGTGGAATGAGATACCGCAGCCACCGATTGCAACGGTCCTTCCGCAATCTTCTCCGCACGGTCAAGACTCGCGAGGTAGGTCTCCAGCGTTCGAGTGTTGAAGCGAACCTGTCCACCCGCGAGTGGACGATCATCGAATCCGCCGCGGACATAGTCACAGTGAAGAAGCACGATGCGAATGCCGGCATCTCGAGCCGCCCGAAGGATGGCGCCGTCGAGCATCCACCGGGCGTTCTCTTCCTCGTCGGCGGCGTGATGGATGTAATGAAACTCGCCAACGGTAGTGATGCCGGCGTCGAGCATCTCCTCGAAGGCCGTCCGGCTCGTGCGATAGGCCCGCTCGGCATCGAGCGACGCGACCAGTTCGTACATGGACGCACGCCAGGTAAAAAACGAGCCCTGGCCCTCGCGGAACGTCTCACCCTGCCCCCGCATCCCACGTTGGAAGGCATGACTGTGAGCATTGACGAAACCGGGCAGGATCGCCACTGACCAGTCCGAAGGACCGGTCGCCGGACGGATTTCAGAGATTCGGTCGCCCGAGATGACGACCTCGTGATCTGCCCTGAAGGCACCTTCTGACCACAAAAGCGTGGGGCGGAGCAAGGTTTGGGGGGCCGCAGAAGCCGGGCTCGGAGAGGGTGGGACTCGATCATTCATATTCGGAATGCTACGGCACGCGGGGCACCTTGGGAGCCTGTTAGAATCGTCGATCCACCTTCCGACCCCGGAGAACGTCCGTGCTCGAACCCCGCCCGTATACCGAATTCGACCCTGACAGCGACGCCAGCATCGAGGCGATGGCTCACGTGAAATCCCTCCTCGGGTTTATCGGTGAAGATCCAGAGCGAGAAGGCCTGCTCGACACCCCCAAACGGGTCGTCAAGGCGATGAACGAACACTATTGGGGCTACCACGCCGACCCTTTTGAACCATTGGCCAGGACCTTTAGTGAAGTCGAAAACTACGACGAGCTGGTCCTCCTCCAGAACATGGATATTCAGAGCCACTGCGAGCACCACATGGTGCCGTTCGTCGGGAAGGCCCACGTGGCCTACATTCCCAGCGGAAAAGTCGTCGGACTTTCCAAACTCGCACGAGTCGTCGAGATCTTCTCGAAACGGCTCCAAGTCCAAGAGAAACTCACTGCCCAGATCGCGAACACCATTCAAGAGGCGCTTCAGCCTCAAGGCGTCGCGGTGATTATCCAAGCCCGGCACTTCTGTATGTGCTACCGCGGCGTCAGACAAAGCAACGCCTGGACCACCACCAGCAAGTTGCACGGTGTGTTCCTCAAAGATCCAGCCGCCCGCATGGAGTTACTGACGTTGATCGGCTCAAACCCCGGTCGCGACTGATTCTTCTCAACCCCGCGAACGTCCACGAATAAGAAACGCCCCGGCGGTCTCCGATGAGACGGCCGGGGTGCTGGTTTTCGACGGGAGTTTGAAGGGAGTTTTGGGGGCGTTCGATGGGAGTTTGACGGTCGTTCGATGGGAACTCGATGGGCCGGACGCCCCGGACGCCTTTGAACCGGAACTTCCCTTCAAGTGTTCAGGGCTTCAAGCATTCACCGCTTCAAGCATTCAGGGCTTCAAGCGTTCACGTTCACGTCAGCGACGTCGGCGTCGGCCGACCAGGCCCACGCCTGCCATCGCGGCCAGACCGCCTAGGCCCGGCACCGCGCCCGAGCCCGCCGTCGGCATCGTGAAGACCTGCGTGTCGCTCAGGAAGTTGGGAGCGCCCGGGGTCTGGAAGTTGTAGGCCAAGGTTCCGCCGAAGCTCAGCGTCACGCCCGCGGCACTGCCGTTGTCGAGAATCACGAAACGGCCCACGAAGACCTTGTAGTTCACGTCCACGTCGCCCCAGCCGGAGGTCGGATCGCCCGCGTACCAGCCCGCATCCGTCGAGATCGAACCCGCGTCGGTGCTGCTGCCGGTATCCGCGAAATTCATGTCCAAGGTCGCCGCATTCGGCGTCCCCGCGGTGCCCATGGTCACGAAACTGTCGGCGCCCACGACCGCACCGATCGCGTCGTACGACGCATTCCAGTAGCCGTTGCCGCCACCGGCGGTGTCGGCATCGTTGTGGATGAAGTCGCCGGTACTCAGCGAGATCGTCATGTCCATGAGGTTCAGCACTCGAAGACCACCGGCGTTGAACGATGCGTAGACGTCGAACACTCCGTAGGTGCCCGCACCACTCGCGACAGTGTTGCCGTTGGCATCCACCCGGGACATGTCCGCGGTGAACGACATGGTCACGGTGCCCGCCTGTGCCGCCGTGCCGAGGCACGCGACCAGACCGGC
>CALFOM010000103.1 GCA_937919685.1 uncultured Phycisphaera sp. | reverse complement strand
ACGTCTCCCGCTCTGGGAGGCTTCGGGAGATTGAGTGACATCACATCGAGTTCGACCGGGCGTTCGGAGAGCTCGTTTTCTTTGAATCGGTCCAGTCGGGCCTCCCGGCCTCGGGCTTGTTTGGCTCGCTGTCCGCCCTTGTATTTGCGAATGTAGGCCTCTTCGGAACGGATCTTGTCGAGTTGCTTCGAATGGATTCGGCCTTCCACGATTTTGCGTTCTCGCCGTTGCTCTATGAAGGCCTTGTAGTTCCCTGGATACTCGCGGACCTGCCCGGCTTCGACTTCGACGATCCTGGTGACCACGCGATCGAGCAGCCATCGATCATGGCTGATCAGCATCACCGCGCCCTTGAACTCTTCTGCGAGGAAGGTTTCGAGCCATCGTCGCCCGAGGATGTCGAGGTGATTCGTCGGTTCGTCGAGGAGCAGAAGGTCGGGTGATTCCAAGAGGAGCCGGGCCAGGCCAAGCCTCGCCTTCTGTCCTCCGGAGAGGGTGTCGACGGGTTGATCGAATCGGTCATCTTCAAGACCCAGGCCGTGGAGCGTTGCGTCGATGCGGTGATCAACGGCATACCCTCCGAGCTGTTCGAGACGGGTATCGAGTTCGGCCTGTTTTTCCATCAGACGCTCGAGTCCGTCGCCTTCGGCGGAAGCCATGTCTTCGTAGACTTTTTCAAGCTCCGCTTGTGCGGCATGGAGGCGATCGAAGGCGCGACCGGCAGCTTGCCGGAGCGTGTCGCCAGGAACGAATTCTGGATGCTGGGACAGATGCCCGACCCGGATACTGCGTGCCAGTTGCATTGATCCCTGGTCGGGAGTGAGATCGCCGGTGATCACTCTGAGGAGCGTGCTCTTGCCGGCTCCATTTCGTCCGACCAATCCAATTTTTTCACCGGGTTCTACCCCCAGCGTCGCCCCATCAAGGACGACGCGGGTCGAGAATTCATGTCGGATTCCGGAAAGAGTAAGAAGTGGCATGGGGCCGGGGATTGTATCGGAGCGGCGCGGCGTCGACCCGATTCCATCTCATCGCTTCCGGTCGACCCGCCAGAGAAAATCGACGTCGCCCTGGCGATTCGGTGGAAGGAGAAGGCGAGTGAGCATGCGGAGCACGGGCCGACCCATCAGAATGCCGATTTCCAATCCCACCGTCCCCGCGAGCAGCGTGAATGGGAGCAGGGATCGGACTCTCACGGAATCGGCGATCCAATAGATGGGAATCAGCGGACCATCGCCGAGACGGGTCATCGAGATGGCCAGCCCCATCGAGATCAGATAGCTCGCGATCGGCAGAATCCAGAGTCTGGATCTGCGGACACCCGCGAACAGTCCTGCCCAGATCACGCCGAACAGCGCCGCGAGGAGAGCAAACCCTCCCAGTTCCAGAATCGGCAGCGAGCTTAAGCCCAGGCCCTGGGTTGCATCGAACTCGGCGATGATGCCCGGTCCCCGCTCGTGCCACCAGGCCAGGTTCGCCTCCCAGCTGTTGGAAGTGTCGAACGCCGAATCCCCCGAGGCCGCGTCCCATTTCGATTGGATGAGCGTGCGGAGGCCGCGATACGAGGATTCGGTGATCTCGAGCGCGATGCCGAAACACGCACCGGCCACGCTCAGCACGGCTGCGACCGCGATGACGATGTAGAGCAAGAGCAGACTGACTCCCAGCCGCGATCCCCAATGGCCGAGCACCGGGTACTCGAGGATCGGTGACGCTCGTCCGCATTCCGGGCAACGGGCGACGAGCAATCCTTCCGGCTCGATCCGGATGATCGGCTGGCCGTCGAGCTCGTGATGGCAACGGAGGCAGGCTCGGGTCCCGATCAGGCGAGTACCGGTCTGGGTTTCTCGCGGGCTGCTCGTGGGGACTTCGTTCTCGGGGCTGTGGTTGGCACTCATGAATCGTCACCTCGCCGCCGGTTGATCGCGATCCGAATTCCCTCTCGGGCCGTGGAGACGGAGAGTGCCGCGACGAAGAAACCGCCCGCTGCTGGAAGGACCTTATACCCGAACAGATGCGCAATATCGGGAAGAGAGGGCGGCGGCGGAGGCATGAAGTACACGGACTGATCGTCGGAGATCAGGAGGCTCGTCCATCCTTCGAGGATCACTACGAGCAGGAGCAGGCTCATCCAGAACACGGTGAGCGAGACGCTGGTCGCGGTCGGGACCAGGATTCGCATGATCCCGCCCGCGAAGAGACCGAAGGCGAGTTGCCCGAGGATCCACGGAGAAAAGAGGGTGGTGCTGGTCGGCATCGACGCGTTGAATCCGACCGTGGTGATCGCGAGGCAGAGCGTGGCGAGGAGGAAGGCTCGCGAGCCGAGGATGCGTATCGAGCGTCGCGGACCCCACATCGCTCGGGAGATCGATCCTGCATGGGCGAAGTCGCACCGGCTGCATTGGCGAATCATCATCGGGGGGTCGGAGTTCCATCGACGGGATCCCGCACGCAGATTCCCACCGCAGTTCGGACAAGGAACCGCGGGGCGTCTTCGAATTTCGAGCATCTGGCGTGCTCGGGATCTCGTGCTGAGAGGAATGATCAAGATCTGGAACTCCGTCTCTGGGAAGAGTCGCTCAATCACTGGGTAGCGTACACTCGGAACCGTGATCCCCTCCCGAACAAAGAATCAGAGATGGTGGGCTCGGCGACTCCTGTTTCCGGCGCTCGCGCTCGCGATCGCCGGACTCCTGTATCTGTTTTCCGACTCATCGG
>CALFOM010000102.1 GCA_937919685.1 uncultured Phycisphaera sp. | reverse complement strand
AGTCTGGAGCCGGTGATCTCAACGGTGACGGCACCACGAATGGTGCCGACATCGGACTCATGCTGGCCGCGTGGGGTCTCTGCGAGACCCCGTGAAGCAGACGTCTCAATTCAGAAAAAACATTAGAGAGTAATCATGAATTTGAACAAAACGCTGGCCACCTCATTCTTGGCGGCTTCGATGGCGCTCCCGGTCGTTGCCCAGAATGGCAATACGATTGGCGTGGTTCGAGACGACGGAGGCACGCAGCCTGGGTATTGGCTCTTCGCACCCCTCACGGCCAATACCAATACCTATCTCATGGATTCCAACGGTCGGGTTGTGAATCACTGGACGAGTTCGTTTCGTCCCGGAAACTCGGTCTACCTCACTGGCGAAGGAGACCTAATCCGGACCATGGATCCAGGTGGTGGAAGCGCCATCAATGCGGGCGGCGCTGGTGGTCAGATCGAGAGGCGAAGCTGGGACGATGAACTAGAGTGGAGTTATTCCCACATCAGCAATTCATATCGACTCCACCATGATGTTGAATTACTTCCGAATGGAAACATTCTCTGTATCGCTTGGGAGTTGAAGACCGCTGCCGAAGTCACTGCGGCCGGTCGGATTCCCGGGACTTTCGGAGCGTCGCTCTGGCCCGACAAGATCATCGAGGTCAAGCCCACCGGAAACTCTGGCGGAACAATCGTGTGGGAATGGCACGCCTGGGATCATTTGGTTCAGTACGAGAATCCGGCTTATCCGAATTACGGTGATCCGTCGAGATACCCGAATCGCATTGACGTCAACTACCGGAGCGGGAATGCTTCGGACTGGATGCACTGCAACGGTCTTGATTACAACGCCGAGCTCGATCAGATCATGATCAGTTCGCGAAACTTCAACGAGATCTGGATCATTGATCACAACACAACCACCGAGGAAGCTGCGGGACCTGCGGGTGATTTGATGTACCGTTGGGGTAATCCGGCCGCGTACCGCAGAGGCTCAACCGCGGATAGGCAGTTCTTCGGCCAACACGATCCCAAATGGATCGAACCCGGTATGCCTGGATATCCCGGCTTTACCATCTTCAATAATGGCAACGGGCGTCCCGGGGGCGTTGCGTATTCATCTATTGAGGAGATTGTCCCTCCGATTCTTCGTGACGGCACCTACAGCCTTGGGGAGTCGGCCCCGTTTCTACCCGCGAAACCCTCTTGGTCGTACGTCGCGCCCGATCCCTCGAGCTTCTATTCCCGTTTTATCTCGGGTGTTCAACGTCAACGTAACGGCAACACGTTGATCTGTTCCGGGGCACGTGGTTTGGTATTCGAGGTCGATCCCAACGGCACCGAAATCTGGCGGTACATCGTGCCGCTGGACATGGACGGTCCGATGACTCAAGGCGAGGATGCACCCTCAGGTGGTGGGGGTGGACCTGGCGGTGGGGTGACGGGCACGCTGTTTCGGGCGGAACGATACGAGCCTGATTTTGTAGGCTTTGTTGGCAAGGATCTGGAGCCAGGGTTGCACATCGAGTTGTACCCCGAAGTTCCTTGTCCTGCTGATCTGAATGGTGACGGCATGGTCGACGGCGCAGACGCCGGTCTCCTTCTCGCATTGTGGGGCGAGCCTGGAGCCGGAGATCTCAACGGTGATGGCACGACCACTGGTGCCGACATCGGCCTCATGTTGGCGGCGTGGGGTCTCTGCGACTGAGCGAGGTGGTCTTCGGAATGATCGCGTCTTGAATCAAGACCACTCAATCGATGACGCCGCCTCCTTCACGGAGTCGGCGTCATCGTGTGCGAGGGGTCCATGGTCGACCGGACGAATTTCGGTGGGTCTTGGTAGTCTCGATGAAGTCATCGAGCGTCCGATGATTCCTGGCTGATCCCACGCATCGATGGAAGGACCCTCACATGTCGGATCTCTCTCATCGGCACGAACCGGTCGGCGCCTTGCTCGACGGCGCCGATCCCGCTGGCGAGTCAGTTTCTGAGCTCACGGCGGAACAGCTCGGACATTTTGAGACCCATGGTTATGTCGCGGGCATCAGGATTTTGGATGCTGGTCAGATCGCTCAGCTGCGAGCCGAACTGGACGTCTTGATGAAGCCCGAGCACGAGGGCCGCGAACTCTGGCACGAGTATCACGTCAATGAAAATGATGACCCCAACGCCGTGGTGTTCCATGCGCTTGGTGCCTGGCGAATCTCGTCCGGGTTTCACGACCTTCTTTGGCACTCGGCGTTCATCGGGCCAGCACGACAACTTCTGGAAGGCGACGTTCGATTTTGGCATGACCAGCTTTTTTGCAAGCCCGCTCGGCACGGGGGTAACGTCGCGTGGCATCAGGATTATTCCTACTGGACGCGAACGAAACCGCTCGGACATCTGACCTGTTGGATCGCGTTGGATG
>CALFOM010000101.1 GCA_937919685.1 uncultured Phycisphaera sp. | reverse complement strand
CGGGATGACCGGGATGATCGGGATCGTCCTTCCCTCGCTTGCACAAATCGCTCCGCCTCCGAACGCTGACCCTCTAGGAGCGATCGGCGAGGTCGAGATTCCTGATCTATCGTCATTCGCGGAAGTGGTGGATATCCACTGTCTCGAGTGTCATCGCAACGCGGAAGATGATGGCGGCGTGGATCTTCGAAGCCTCGCGAGACCGCGGGATATCGCTTCGGTCGATCCAATTCTGCTCCTCGCGGTGCGAGATCGCCTGCGGGCTCGGGACATGCCGCCCCGAAAACCGGTCTCAGAAGAAGCGAATCAGGCCGTCGCGCGACCAACGGAGGTCGAGTATCGCGAGGGGATCGCGGTGTTGGGCGGCGTGCTCGCCGGGCAGGCGACTGACGCCGGCGTGCCTGGCGTCGTCCTGCGTCGGTTGAATCGGTTCGAGGTCGCCAATGCCATTGAGGAGGTGTTCGAAGTCATCGTCGACATCAACACGCTTCCCGCCGACGACGTGGGCCATGGGTTCGATCATCTCGGAGAAGTGCTGGCGACCTCGCCTCTGCTCTTTGAGAAGATTGTGGACCTTGCGGAATCGGTGGCTCGACGTTCGATTTTCGACGCCGAGACCTCGCTTCCGAAAATCCGGATTGCGAACAGTGATGCACTCGAGGGTGGTCGGGCAATGCAAGGTGGCCGATGGCTGGCGACCCGCGGCGAAGTCTCCGCCGAAATCCCACTTCCTCGGCCCGGCCGGTACCGCGCCGAGTTCGATCTCGCCGGACAACAGGCCGGACCGGAGGCCGTGCATTTTGAACTGCGGGCGGACGATGTCGCCATGGATCGTGTCAGGGTCTCTGAGTCGCCAGCGACACCGGCCACCCACACCCTTGAGTTCGAGCACGCGGGGCATGCGGTCACGCTTTCTGCGGTCTTTCTCAACGACTACTACCAGAAGGACGATCCGGATCCGAAGAACCGAGATCGGAACGCATTGGTCGCGGAGATTCGACTGATCGGCCCGCTCGACCCGGGCGAGCCAAGTCGGATGCAACGCGCCCTCGAAGCGAGGATGAGCCGCGGCGATCGGCGCATCGGACTGGCGAAAGCAGCAAGATGGCTGCTGGAGCGGTGCTGGAGTCGCCCGATCGAATCGGATGAGGCGATGGCGGTGGCCGATGTGGTGCTGGCTTCCATCGGAACGGATCACGGCGTCGGGGGAGGCGTCAGGACTGGATTGATGCAGTCGCTCGTGGTCTATGCCATTGCGAGTCCGGAATTCCTGTTCAGAATCGAACGGCCACGGGCTGGTGCGGCGTTCGCCGATGATGATTCGATTCCGCTCGACGGCTTTTCCATTGCGGGGCGTCTCGCGGCGTTCCTGAAAGCGAGCATTCCGGACGAGGCATTGCTCGAATCGGCGAGGGCCGGGCGGCTCGATTCGACCCGCGGCATTCTTCAAGAGGTCGAGCGGCTCCTCCGTCAGGGTGGTTCGCGATCATTGGCCGAACGATTCGCCACCCAATGGTTGCATGTCGAAGGACTGGAACGACTCGAACCGGATCCGGAGAGATTCGGAGACATTCCAGCGGCCTTACTCGCGGACATGCGAGAAGAGACGATTCGGGTCTTCGAGGAGCACGTCGAGAAGGAACGGGGCATTCCATCTCTGTTTCATGATTCGACCTCCTGGTGGTCTCCAGCGCTGGCGATCCACTACGGGCTTGATCCGGTCGAACTGAAACTTGAGTCGTCCGGATTCAGCAAGGTGGATCTGGCGAAGGTTGATTTTCCACAAGCCGATCTTGGAATCCTTCGCCATGCAAGCGTGCTCGCGGTCACGAGTAATCCGACGCGGACCTCTCCGGTGAAACGAGGGAAGTGGGTGATGGAGTCGCTTCTGGACTGTCCACCGCCGCCGCCCCCGCCCGGCGTGGCACAGTTGCCGGAGGACTTCGCATCGGACGAGGAGGCGCAGTCGCTCCGGGAGATCCTCGAAGTTCATCGGAGAGATCCGGACTGCGCTTCATGTCACCTTCGCATGGATGCGCTTGGGTTCGCGCTGGAGCCGCTGGATGCGGTGGGACGTTGGCGATCCGAGGAAGAAGGCCGGCCGATCGATGCGGCCGCCACGTTGCCGGATGGCACACGGATTGACGGACCCCGGGGCCTTCGTGATGTACTGATCGAGGATCCGGCGCTTCTCCGCTCATTCGCCAAGCACCTCCTGATCTATGCCCTCGGTCGAGGCCTCGAGTGGCGGGACGAGCCATTGCTCGACGATCTGGCTGCCGAACTGCACGACCACCCGACGGTGCGAGCGGCGATCGAGTTCATCGTGACCAGCAACGCGTTCCGCCGAATGCCCCGTCCGGTGGGCGGCGGTGAGCCCGAGTGAGGTCCTTGCAGGCCGATCTGTTGCCGGTGATCGGGGACTTCAGCATTGCCTCGCACTGGTCGGGCCGATACTGTCGGGGGAGGGCCCCGCTCCTTCTCGGAGATTCACCAGATGGCCAAGACGCTTGATCGACGAACGGTTCTCCGTGGGATCGGGACGGCGATCGCGCTCCCTTGGCTCGAGGCGATGTCCCCCGGGACGATCACTCGGACCGCTCGAGCTGCAACTCGGAAAGCCACGCCGACTCGATTGGCGTTTCTCTTTGTTCCGAATGGTGTTCATGCACCCGAATGGCTCCCGACCCCAGGAGCCTCCGGGGCATCGCCTATTCCCGCGGAGTTGCCGCCGTTGCTTCGTCCGTTGGATCGGGTCCGTGAACACATCACGCTCCACAGCGGGCTCTCCCATCAAAACGCGGCCGCGCTCGGTGACGGCCCCGGTGATCACGCTCGAAGTGCCGCGTGCTTTCTGACCGGGACCCATCCCCGAAAGACCGCGGGCAGCGATATCGTCAACGGAATCTCCATCGATCAGGCGATCGCGGCGGGCACTCGAGGGAACGCGAGGTTCGACAGCCTGGAGATCGGGTGTGATCCAACCCTGACCGCGGGCAATTGTGATTCGGGGTACTCCTGTGCATACAGCGCCAACATCGCGTGGCGATCGCCACGAACGCCGGTCGCAAAGGAGACGAGCCCTCGGGCCCTCTTCGAACGTCTCTTTATGGCAGGGCCGGTGGGTGAGTCGAAGGAGGCGAGAAGCCGCCGCCTGAGTCGACGCCGCAGCATTCTCGATGCGGTACGCGGTGATGCGGTTCGGCTCTCTAAGGATCTCGGCGGCCGCGATCGAGCCAAACTCGAAGAGTATCTCGATGGCGCGAGAGAACTTGAGCGTCGCATCGAGCAGGTCGAACGGTCCGAACAGGATTCATCCGGGTGGGGGATCGAACGGCTTCCGCACGGTATCCCCGGCGACTACGGGGATCATCTGGCATTAATGGGCGACCTGATGACGCTGGCGTTTCGACTGGATCTGACCCGCGTCTGCACCTTCATGTGGGCCAACGAAGGCTCCAATCGAACCTTCCCGATGGTCGATGTTCGGGAGGGGCATCACCACCTCTCACACCATGCGGGCGATCAGGCAAAGATCGACGCGATTCGGCGGATCAATCTCTGGCAGAACGATCGCTTTGCGGATCTGATCGCGGGAATGGCCGACATCGAGGGCGAAAGCGGGAGATCGCTTCTGGACGACACGCTGGTGCTGTATGGAGGTGCCATTTCCGACGGCAACCGCCACAATCACCATGACCTGCCGATCGTGGTCGCTGGGGGTGGCGGGTCTGCGATGCCGGGTCGACTGGTCTCCCATGCGCCCCGAACGCCACTTTGTAATCTCTTCCGTTCGATGGCGTCAGTTGCCGGTACGCCGATGGAGCGTTTTGGCGATTCCAATGGTTCTGCGATGCTCTGAAGATGGTTGCATCGATGTTCGCCCAAGTGGATGAGCAGCAGTCTCGCGAACTCGATCACCTCCGATGGACGAGGAGTGCCGTGCCGAGGGTTGCGATCTCGTCCGCATAGTTGGCCGCCGGTCCCGGGATGATTCCCAAATGGATGTCACGAGGAGGACCAAGGATCAACGTGCTGAAGGCTGAGAGGCTTGCGACTGTGATATTCATGACGTGGCCTGCAGGCGGAGTGATGTTCTCCAGAGACGACTTGAACAGTTCCGAGTTGGCGGTGAAGGCGGTGTGGTCGATCGGAGTTATCGGCGGAAAGGCAAGAAGGACGAACGCAAAAGCATTCGGGCGATCGTCGTAGAAGCGGTAACTCGCCTCCACCCATGATCGAATGAACTTGATTGGATCCGTCTCTTTGGCGGCCTGCTCGCGTCGGGTCCTCGCCAGATCGAGGACGAGGTTCGCAAAGACCTCCTCTTGCATGGCGTTCTTATTGTCGAAGTGATGGTAAAGCACTGCCTCGTTGCAACCCGCCTCACGCGCGATGGCACGAACACTTGCGTTCTGCATTCCGCTGGTTCCCACTACTTTGACCATCGCATCCATCAGACGCTGCTTCGTGCGGACGCGGGTCGGAGAATTGCCAGGATTGACAGAATTGACAGAATTGATCATTGAATTCTTTTCTCTTTCGGTTTTTGGGCGTCTTCTTTCGTGACAACACATCGGTGCCAGTCGCCTCTTGGATCCGCTTCACGAACAGATAGAACTCGTCGACCCAACAGCAGTTCACGCGTTTAGGCGTTTAGGCGTCATGGGGTCGTAGGGGTCGTAGGGGTCATGGGGGTCATGGGGTCATGGGGTCATGGGGTCATAAGGGGTCATGGGGTCAAAAAAACTAAAAAATCACTTTTTCTGAGCCCAACACC
>CALFOM010000100.1 GCA_937919685.1 uncultured Phycisphaera sp. | reverse complement strand
TCCGCCTCGACCACCACCACCGCCGCCGCCTCGACCACCACCACCACCGCCGCCGCCACCACCACCGCCACCTCCACCGCCGCCACCGCCACCGCCACGACGACCACCACGACGGCGGTCCTCACCCACGGTATTGACCGGTGCTTTGGCTCTTTCGGAACCGGATGCCGTCGGCATGAATGCCATGCCTCGACGAACCGATTCCTCGACTTCCGTTTCGCCGAGCTCGACGCCGCGAAGCGCCTCCACCGTCGTTCGAAGTCGAAGCTGGGAAAGCGCGTCAAGGGTCGCCTTGACGAGGTTCTTGGGATTGGTCGATCCGTAGCACTTGGTCAGGCAATCCTGGATGCCGAGCATCTCAAGAATCGCGCGAACACTTGCCCCGGCGATGACGCCGGTACCGGGCGAAGCCGGAACGAGTCGTACGCGGCAGGCGCCGAAGCGACCCTCGACCAGATGGGGAACCGTGCGGTCCTGCATCGGATACGAGTTCAGCTTGCGCTTGCCCTCTTTCTGCGACTTCTCAATCGCGTTCGGCACCTGACCCGCCTTGGCGTAGCCGATGCCGACACGACCCTGACGGTCGCCGACGACCACGAGGGCCGCAAAGCTAAACCGTCGGCCGCCCTTGACGGTTGCCGCTGTTCGGTAGATGCCGACCGTGGTCGACTCGAGGGATCCATTATCGTCGAGTGCTTCAGCCATTTAATGCTTCCTCACGGATAGAACCGTGATCTGAACTTCAATTCGCGGTCAGAACTTCAGTCCGCCCTCCCGGGCGGCGTCCGCGAATGCCTTGATCCGGCCGTGATAGCGGAATCCGTTTCGGTCAAAGACCACTTGTGAGATCCCGGCGCCTTTCGCCTTGGCAGCGAGTTCGGTGCCGACCTTGGTGGCGCCGCTGACGTTGCCGCCGGTACCGTCCCACCCCTTCTCTCGCGAACTCGCGGAGACGAGGGTTCGTCCGGTCAGGTCGTCGATGACCTGACAGTACATATGATTCGCCGATCGAAAGATCGAGAGTCGCGGTCGGTCGGGCATGCCCATGACCTTCTTGCGGATACCCGTCTTGCGTCGACTTCGACAGATGCTTTTGTGCTTGTTCTTGTCCATCGTGGAATCCTCTCATCCTCGACCGCAAAGGGCCGGGAACGATCTCCGTTCGTCAGTTACCGAATGCCTTGCCCTGCTTGCGGGTGATCTGTTCGCCGGCGTATCGAATTCCCTTGCCGTTGTACGGCTCGGGCTTTCGCTGCATGCGAACCGAAGAGGCGAAATTGCCGACGGCCTGTTTGTCAGCGCCGTTGATTGTAATGTTCTGTCCCTTGGCTTCGACGTTGACCCCCATCGGGATCTTGATCTCGATGACGTTGGCGAAGCCGATACTCAGAGCCAGACTCTGTCCCTTGACCTGAGCCTGCCAGCCGACGCCGACGATGTCGAGCTTCTTCTCGTAGCCCTTACTGACCCCGTCGATCATGTTGGCGATCAACGACCGGGTGAGTCCCCAGTACGCGCGGATCTGGCGATCGTTCTTTCGCGACTCGTCGACCGTGACACGAATCACCTTCTCATCGCCGTCGAGAACGACGACGACCTCGGGACGATGCACCATCGTGAGCGTGCCCTTGGCACCCTTCACGGTGATGTTGCGATTCCCGTCGACCGAAAATTCGACCGCAGCGGGAACTGGAATGACCTTCTTACCTACGAGAGACATGGTTGGGTCCCTTCGGGCATCTACCCGAAATCTATGAAATGCTCCGAAGCCGATGCACCGGCGGTCAGACGACCGTGGCGACGACTTCTCCTCCGACTTTCTCGGTTCGACACCGACGGTCGCTCATGACGCCGCTACTGGTCGAGACGATGCAGATGCCGAGGCCCTGCAGCGGTCGAGGCAGGTCGTCGACGCCGCGATACACGCGACGCCCACACTTGCTTTCACGCACGATGCGGTTGATGACTTGTTCTCCTCGGGGGCCGTACTTGAGTTTGATTCGGATGAGCCCTTGACGGCCATCCTCCACAAACTCAAAGCCCTCGATGAAGCCCTCCTCTTGGAGGACGGCCACCACGCCGCGGTTCAGTTTGTTGCTCACGGCATGCACGGTCTTCTCACGATTGCGGACCGCGTTGCGGATCCGAGTGAGCATATCGGCGGTGAGATCGTTGATCGCCATCGCGTCTCCTGGACTGCGCCCTTGGGCGTCTTTTAGCGAGCCTTTGCTCGGGTCACCAACTGGCTTTACGCATTCCGGGGATCATTCCCTGGAGTGCGAGTTCACGAAGCATGATCCGACTAATGCGGAACTTGCGGTAAACACCTCGCTTGCGCCCGGTGATTTCGCACCGGACCTGCTTACGAGTGGAGAACTTCGGTTCTCGCTTCATCTTGGCGAATGTTCTTTTACTTGCCATTCGTTCATTCCTGACGTATTTGATTCTTCCGGATCATGCGACGAGCGGATCCGAACGGTTCAATACAAGGTCAAAGAGGATTCAGCGGCGACCGCCTTCACCCTCCTTCGCAAAGGGGAAACCGAGCTCGGTCAGCAGGAATCGGCTCATTGCCGGATTGCTGCGTTCGAACACGATGTTGATGTTCATGCCGTGGGTGTGGCTGATGCTCGCCGTGTTGATCTCGGGCCAGACCGCTTGTTCGGTAAGACCGAACGAATAGCTGCCACCCGGATCGAACGACGAGGCCTTCACCCCGCGGAAGTCCTTAACTCGGGGCATCGCCAGATTCACAAGGCGATCAAAGAAGCTCCACATCCGCTCGCGGCGGACGGTGACCATAAAGGCGGACGGAGCACCCTCTCGAACCTTGAAGTTCGAAACTGAGACGCGGGCCTTGACCATGACCGGCCGCTGGCCAGTGATGGTGGTCAGCGTCGAGACGACCGTTTCCCGGTAGTCGGGCTTCAACTTCTGGTTCTCAAGCTGCTTGCCCACACCGACGTTGACGATGATCTTCGACAGCTTCGGAAGCTGATGAAGGTTCTTCAGGCCGAACTCAGCCATGAGTTTCGGACCGATCTCGTCCCGATATTGGGCCTGCAGTCGGGGATATTGCTTCTGGGCGACCATGACTCTGGTTCCTTCCGATCGACAAATGTCGATCATGCTCATCGTGGTGCCCGTGGCACCACCGTTTCAACCGTTCATCCGTCCATCCGTCCCATCGGGCCTCTCAGCCCTTCCGGGGTCCTCGAAGCACGTGGAGTTCTTTGTCTCCACGAACCGCAATTCGGACCTTACTCCCGTCTTCCCGAATCTGGAAGCGAACCCGACTGGGCTTGCCGTCCACGACCGGACTGACGTTTGAGATGTGAATCGGCATCTCCTGCTCGATGACGCCGCCCTGGGGACGCTGCTGCGTCGGCTTCAGGTTCCGCTTGCGGACGTTGACGCCGCCGACGACGACTCGGTCGCCCTCGACATCGATCGAGAGAATCGCACCGACTTTACCCTTGTTGTTTCCGGAAGTGATCATCACCTGATCACCGCGCTTGACGTGACGTGCCATATTCAGACGACCTCCGACGCGAGGGAAACGATCTTCATGTAGTTCTTCTCACGAAGCTCTCGAGCGACCGCCCCGAAGATCCGGGTCCCCTTGGGGTTCCCGTCGGGATCGACGATCACACAGGCGTTAGAGTCGAACCGGACATAGGTGCCATCCGAGCGGCGGGACGGGTACTTGGTTCGGACGATGACCGCCTGCACCTTGTCACCGGCCTTGATGTCGGCATTGGGCAACGCCTTCTTGACGGTGCAAACGACACGATCGCCCACGCCCACGCTGATGCGGGTGAATCGGCCACGTGCCGTCGACATACCCTTCGTACCGATCACCATGGTCACTTTGGCACCACTGTTGTCGGCGACTTCGAGTCTTGATTCCTTTTGGATCATCGCTGGGGATCCGCTTCATAGTTCCGGACCGGGTCGATGACCCGATGCGGTGGTGTTTCAATATTCCGAGACTGCACTAATCACTCATTCATTCACTGATGATTCAAACCCGACAGGTCAGACGGACCCGATGGACTTCTCGATGATCCTGATAAGAACCCAAGACTTCGTCTTCGAGATCGGCCGGCACTCGGCCACTTCGACACGGTCGCCGAGGTGGCTCTCATTCTTCGCATCATGCACCTGGAGGACGGAGCGCCGCCGGATGTACTTGCCGTACTTCGGATGCTTCACGGAATACTTGATCACGACCTTCCGGGTCTGATCCCGGGCGTCGCTCTCGACAATTCCGATCCTGCGGGGCGCCTTCTCGGGCACGTTGATTTCACTGAGGTGGCTCATATGGTCTTTTCCGTGTCCGAACTGAGGTCCGGACCCTGGGGGCTTTCATTCAATCGCTGCGTTCAGGCGGAAGCTTCCGCGATCTCTCGGGCCTTCTTTTCCGTCATCAGACGGGCGATGTCCTTCTTGATCTTCGCAAACTGCGAGAAGTCTTCGATCTTCTCGGTGACCGACTGGTTTCGGAGTTCGAAGTGACGTCGGCGAAGACGTTCCATCTCCACCCCAATCTCTTCGTCGTTCAGTTTTCGGACTTCCTTGGAATTCATCACACGGTTCCTGATGATGTGGCACCTTGCAGATGCCTTCGATTCGAGTCAGCGACGTCGACGTCGCGTGGGGGGTCATACGGCCAGTCGGCGGCCGACGAAACGGCAACGAACGGGCATCTTGTGGGCGATGCGGGCGAACGCCTGCTTCGCCATATGTTCGGTCACGCCGGAAACCTCAAAGAGAATCGTTCCGGGCTTGATTCGGGCGGCCCAGTAATCGGTCTCCGCCTTTCCCTTACCCATTCGAGTCTCAAGCGGCTTCTTCGAGACCGGCTTGTCCGGGAAGACCCGGATGTAGATCTTTCCCTGGCGTCGAAGGAAATGCTGCGCCGCGATTCGACCGGCTTCGATCTGTCGCGCGGTGAGCCAGTGGGCTTCCAGCGTCTGAAGACCGAAGTCTCCGAATGCGACGTAGTTGCCGCGAGTAGCGTTGCCTCGAAGGCTTCCACGCTGCTGCTTCCTGAACTTGGTTCTCTTGGGCAACATCGGCATAACAATTCACTCCTGCGGGCCATGTGGCCCTCGCTGTTCCAAACTTCAAATACTCAACGACGACCACGAGCTCGGGCGCGTCCACCGGCGGCGGACGTCTGGACGCTGTTGTCATCTTCGTGATCACCGAACATCCCCTTGAAGACCCAGACCTTGACACCAATGATGCCATACGTGGTCTGGCTCACCGCAAGGGCGTAGTCCACATTCGCCTGCAGGGTCGACAATGGGATCGAACCGAGCCGAGTGTCGAATCGACGGCTCATCTCTGCTCCACCCAGACGACCAGAGACTTGGACGCGGATGCCCTTGGCACCGTTCTGCATCGCCGACTCGCATCGCTGCTTCAGCGAACGACGGAAGTTCGATCGCTTCTTCATCTGTTCCGAGACGGTCTCAGCGATCAGGGTCGCGTCGATCTCAGGATTCTTGATCTCGATGATCTTGATGACCACCTTCCGACCCGTCATAGCCTGAAGGTCACGCGTCAGGCTCTCGACCTCGCTGCCCTTCTGGCCGACCACCTGTCCGGGACGGGCGGTTCGAATGATGACCGTCAGCTCCTCGCGGGTTCGCTCCAGGAAGATGTCGGACACCGCCGCGAAAGGTGGGGTTCGGTTGAGTCGCTTGTCGACGAATTTACGGATTCGATAGTCCTCGACGAGCAGTTCGCCGAAGAGCGCCTTAGGCGCGAACCACCTGGACTTGTGAGTCTCGGTGATCCCAACGCGGAATCCAAATGGATGTGTTTTCTGTCCCATGTCGTTCTCGGGGCCGGCATCAATCTTGCGATGCCGAGATGTATCGATCGATCGTAAACTCGAAGAAGGGCTCAGCTCTTCGCTGATTCAGCCAATTCCACGTGAAGGTGGCTGGTTCGCTTGTTGATCGGGTGAGCCCGACCTCTATCCTTGGGCTGGAATCGCTTGATGGTCGGCCCTACGTCGACCCAAGTGCGGCTCACAACCAAACTGGCGATGTCCGCATCGGACTCCTCGGCGGTGGCGATGGCGCTCTTCAGGACGGCCTTGAGATACCAGGCGCCCCGCTTCTTGCTGAACTCGAGCGAAGTCAACGCCTGGTCGACTGGAAGGCCGCGAACCATGTCGGCGACGAGCCTTGCCTTCCGAGGGGCGATGCGTGCAAATTGATGAGAGGCTTTGTATGCCATGACTGTGTCCTGTCAGGTCAGCCGACCGAAGTCAGCGGGACTTGATGCCTTCCTTCTTGTTCGTATGACCACGGAAGAGACGGGTCGGACTGAACTCACCGAGCTTGTGACCAACCATGTCCTCGGTGCAATACACCTCAGTAAAGGCACGGCCGTTGTGAACCTCGAAGGTCACGCCGATAAATTCCGGAACGATGGTGCAATCACGCGCCCACGTGCGGATCGGACGGCGGTTGCCGCTGCCGGTCTGCATCTCCACCTTGCGGAAGAGCTTTTCGTCGACGTATGGACCCTTTTTGAGCGACCTGGACATGTGTGCTTCTCGGAGTCGTATGCCGCATGAGGCGGCGAAGAACGAAGAAAAACGAACGGAACGGAACCGACGCGAGCCAGTCAGACCTTGAGCTGGCCGTAACGCCGCGACTTGCGACGCCGGATAATTCGAGCATCGCTGGACTTGCCGCGACTTCGCGTTCGTCCACCCTTGGACTGCGTGCCTGCGGCGTTGGACGGCTCCTGGCCACCCTTGGACTTACCGTCACCACCGCCATGAGGATGGCAATGATGGCTCATCGCCACACCACGAACCCGAGGTCGTCGCCCGAGCCAGCGAGCACGGCCCGCTTTGCCAAGCACCACGTTGCCGTGATCGGGATTGCCTAGGACACCGACGGTCGCCCGACAATCGACGGAAACCTGTCGGATTTCGCCGGAAGGCATCACGATGGTCGCCCATCGACCTTCCTTATTGGTCAGCCGCGCACCGACGCCAGCCGAGCGACACAACTTGCCGCCGCCACCGGGCTGCAACTCGAGGGCATGCACGGTGAGACCGGTCGGAATGAACTTGAGCGGCATGCAATTGCCGGGGGATGGCTCGATCGCGGAGTTACTCGACATCAGCACGTGACCGTCGGTCACGGCCTTCGGGGCCGGGATGTACCGAAGGGTTCCGTCCTCATACTTGAGCAACGCGATGTGGCAGGACCGGTTGGGGTCGTACTCGATGCCGATCACGGTCGCGGACATGTCGTCCTTACGACGCTTGAAGTCCATCTTGCGGTACCGACGCTTATGACCACCACCCCGACCGAGCACGGTGATCTTGCCCTGATTGTTCCGGGCACCCGTCTTATGGAGCGGCGCGAGAAGTGACTTCTCCGGCGTCTTCTTGGTCACCTCGACATGGAGGTTGACCGACGCGTTACGTCGTCCGGCAGTGGTTGGCTTGTAGACTCGAATGGCCATAGGGTATTGAATCCGTTCTCGGGTCGGCTTCGATCACTTCGGATCGACGACTCTGGAGCGTAAGGTCAGATCAGATCGATGTGGTCCTCGGGATGAATTTTGACAATCGCCCGCTTCACCGCGGCAGAGGTCACCCGTCCGTACTTCAGACGACGTGTCTCACCCTTGCGGTTCTGGGTCGCGACGGACTCGACGCGAACCTTGTAGAGGTCCTCGATCGCTCGACGGACCATCCCCTTAGTGGCTCGGCGATCGACTTCGAACGCGTAGCGGTTGTTCTCTTCGCTGTCGATGGTCGCCTTCTCGGTGACCAGCGGACGGCGGATGACGTCGGTGGCGTGCATATCAGGCGACCTCCTTGGTGGCGTCTTCGTTCACGGGGAAGCACGAGCTGTCCAAGAACGACTCGAGCGACGCACGGTCGATGACGAGGTAGCGGTGATTGAGCAATTCAAACGCGTTGAGCTGGGCCACTCGGATGGTGTCCACATTCTCGACGTTCCTCGCCGACAACGCCGCATTTCGATTGCCGGCGTCGAGTGCGACCAGACACGTGCGATCGATGCCGATGGCAGCGAGCAGCGTGATCATGTCCCGAGTCTTGGGAGAATCCATCCTAAGGTCAGTGATGCACCTGACCTCGCCGTCGACAAGCTTGGCGAGTAGTGCATTACGATTCGCGAGACGACGCATTTTCTTGGTCATCTTCGAGCGAAAATCCTCGCGAGTGCGGGTCTTCGCAAACGCGACGCCACCACCCTTTCGGACAATCGTTCGCGCTGCACCAGCTCGAGCGTTGCCGGTGCCCTTCTGCTTGTAGATCTTCCGCGTCGAGCCATGAACCATGCCCCGGCTCTTCGTGCGGGCCGAGCCCTGACGCTGGTTGCCGTGGGTGATCACGTATGCCTGCTTGAGTAGGGAGAATCGAATCTCGCCACCGAGAAGGGCGGGATCGATCTGCAACGTGTCCACCTGCTTGCCGTCCTTGTCAAGGATTGGCAAGTCAATGTTCGAAATGGTTTCGACTTCGGTCATCATCGGTTCCTAGAAGCCGGCTTGTCACCGGCATTCGCCTTGCCCTCCGATCGCCTGTCATGAAATGACGACGGGCAGGGGTCGACTCGGGTCCATTCACAATTGTCTTGATTCGGTGGTTCCGGGCGCCCAACGACGCGAACGGCCTTTCGAATCCGGTCGGGCTTTTTGCCCGACCGCTTGGTTCATGCCTTGGCCTGTTTGTTGGCCTTCGACTTGTAAAGCCGGATCGATGGCTTCACGTACACATCACAGCCGTTCGGTCCCGGAACCGGGCCCTTCACGACCAGGAGATTCTTCTTGGGATCGGCGTGGATCACATCGAGGCTTCGAACAGTGACCTGCTCGCCGCCCATGCGACCCGGCATTTTCTTGCCCTTCTTAATCTTCGGCCCGGTACCGAGGTTGGTGGCGTGGCCACCGATGGAACCAGGACGACGATGGGCTCTCTTCACACCATGCGTGGCTTCCTTACCGCGGAAGTTATGACGCTTCATGACGCCCTGGAAGCCCTTGCCCTTGCTAATGCCGGTGACGTCAACGAACTTCACGCCTTCGAAGACCGAAACATCCAAGACCTGGCCTGACTCGAAGCCGTTGGCTTCGTCGTCGCTTGCACAGCGGAACTCACGGTGAACCCGCTTTGAAACAGTGCCAGCCTTGGCGTCATGACCGATCTGAGCCATTGCAGTGCGTCGGGGCTTGGCATCGGAGAAACCAAACTGGACCGCCGCGTAGCCATCGGTCTCGACGGTCTTCACCTGGGTGACGACGCAGGGACCGGCTTCGACGATGGTCACCGGGATGTTGGTCCCGTCTTCGAGGAACCAGCGGGTCATACCCACCTTGCGTCCCATGATTGCTGCCGGCATCGGAGGTCTCCTGCAATGTCCCGTGGTGACGGGCTCGGTACATCGCCAGAGGTCCGAAGGACATGGCGGGAAAGTCATAGAAAAAGCCACGTCGTCCGGTTGGACGGGCGCGACTCATTGGTCGGTCATCAGGCCTTGATCTTCACGAAGACGCCCGCCGGAACGACGAGCCGGTTGAGGGCTTCGACGGTGCGGTGGTTGGGTTCGGTGATGTCGATGATCCGCTTGTGCGTTCGAATCTCGAACTGCTCGCGGGACTTCTTGTTCACGAACGGTGAACGGTTGACGGTGTAGACCTCGCGACGCGTCGGGAGCGGAACAGGTCCCGCAACACGGGCGCCGGTTCGCTTTGCATGATCCACGATCTCACGGGCAGACGCGTCAAGCGCCTGGTGGTCGTAGGCTTCCATTCGAATTCGAATCTTACCGCCGCTCATGTGCCGTCTACCGATCCAAAGAGTTGGTCAGAACTTGAGTACGAGCAGGTCTTTGAAAACCAACTCGTGGGGACAATCGAACCGTTTCTGATTGGCGACCAAAAGGCGGGTCACGAACGAGAAAAGGAACTCGCGTCAATGAAGGCGCGAACGGGGAATACTACAGATTTCGCGACTCCTGTCAACCTTCTTGAAAGGGTTCGCGAGGAAACCGACTCGCCCACTGTTCCCCCGGCTCCGCGAGTGCGAGATGTTGTTCGCGAGATCTCTCCCGAGGAAGGAAGGAGCGTACAATCGTTGGCCGCCAGGCTTGAATGGGGCTTTGATTGCCCTCGGCCCGGTTTCCCACTCGGAGCCTTCCCTTGATGACTAGCCTCCAAGGATGCCTCTCGGCACCCATGCCTTCGATACGGGCATGGTGCGTCGCGGCGATGCTTGGCTCCGCAACCGGGCTTGGGGCCAGCGGAGTGACCACCGCTTCCACCCTCGCCGCGCCACAGAACCAAAGCCCGATAACCGACAAAAAGCCGGCTCAGGATACCTCTATTGAGGGTTGGACTCCGAAAAGCACCACCCAGGCCGATGACCGCAAGGAGATTCGATCGATTGTCCTCGGGTGCCGGCTCCTCCTTCCTTCCGGAAGCCAGGCCACGCACACCAGCCTCGGCGATGGTTCGGTGCTCCAAATTCTCGATGCCGAAGAACAGCCCCCAAAATGGGCGACCACCATCCGCATCCTGAAGCAGCCACCTCCCAGGGAGGGCGATTTCGGAGCCACGACCATACCCACGCCGGAAACCCTGCTCGCTGCTTTTATTGCGGATTCGAAGCGCATCAATCCCGACATGACCTTCGTCAAGCAGGTTCTGGAGAGCACTGTGGCGGAGCTCCCCGCAGCACTCGCCACGGCCGAGGTTCTCCACTCCTCTGGGCGGGTGGCCCGATACGACTGGTACTTCGTGCAGACCGGACCAAACCGTTTTCTTCAGATCGAATGCCTTGGCGACAAGGATCGATGGAGCGGACCGGTCTTCGATTCGATGCTCGAATCACTCACCATCAGCGACGAATTTGAGATTGCCGACCAGGCTCAGGTGAAACAGGAACGCGGCGCCGACATTCTTCGCCGAGTGGACCAGACAGCCTTGCGGACCCTGCTCAAGAGAATGCCGGAGGAGGTTTGGTATCGCATGCATGCATTCGATGCCGAAGGCCGTGACATCGAATTCGGCTACGCCGGCGTCTCGGTGTACGAGACGGGCCCGGAGGGCATTCGCGATCTCACCCCGAAATCACGGGAGGGACGTGATACCGGCCTCCTCGTTCGGATCCGCATGCGGCAGATTCCGAGAACGAAGAACGGACCCGTGGTCGACATCGATCATCGAGCCTGGCTCTCGTGGGATCGCGAAGAGGAAACCTGGACCATGCTTCTGACCGCCCGGCAGAAGAACGTGAAGGAAACGGTCTCGGAGTCGATCACCGGCTTTCGCCCTCGCCCGACGCCGAAGAATCCGAGACGCTGGCTGGAGGTTCTCGAACAATCCAGGAACACCTTTGATCGACAGATCGTCCGGCTCGACGTGCCAATGGACCTGACCCTCTACCTCTCCGAAGCCGAACGGCTGCTCCTCCCCACTCTTCTCCAGATCATTGATGCGCCGGCATGCGAATTCGGCATCTATTCGTGGAATGACGACCGCAAGAGCATCACGCGACGACTGGAACGCTGGAGCGTTGACGAGGGTGGCCGATGGACGCTGCAGAGTCGCGCGTTCGAGGACGCCCGGCAGGCGGTCCACGAGGTCGGCCCAGATGGGATCGTCGATGTCCGCGTCGCCCCAACCGACGCTGCCGCAGGTGGCATCAGATGGACGCGCATGGATCCTGAGAAAATCCGGGAGATGTACGCTCGAAAGGGCATCCAACTCGACGATTGATCGAATCCGCGTGCCACCGCGACCTTTCTCGTTACTTTCTTTGTTCTTCAACGTTCTTCAACGTTCTTCAACGCGAGCCGCCACGGATGACTCGCCGCACCTGAGATAGAGATTGATTTTCGATGATCCAATCCAAGTCTGCAGAACCCCGCGTACTCCTGGCCATTCCCGTCTACAACGAGGAACGCTACGTCGACAACGTCCTGACCGAAGTACGGAAGCGGATCCAGGACATCCTGATCATCGATGACGGCTCGACCGACCGGACGCCGATGTTGCTCTCGAAGCACCCCGTCGAGGTGATCCGCCACGCCACCAACCGCGGGTATGGACGCAGCATGATGGACATGTTTCGATGGGCGGCCGTCGATGGTTTCGAGTGGCTGATCACCATGGACTGCGATGAACAGCATGAACCTGCAGCGATCCCCCGCTTTCTGGAAGCCATCGAACGAAACAACGTGGACGTGGTCTCGGGAAGTCGGTACCTCGACGCAGAAAGCCTCGTCGATGCGCCTCCGCCCGATCGCAGACTGATCAATCACTTGCTCACTGGTGAGATCAATCGCACCCTCGGACTTGAACTGACCGACGCCTTCTGTGGATTCAAGGCGTACCGGGTGGACGCAGTCGTCGGGCTCGACCTCGACGTCGACGGCTACGACTTCCCGATGCAGTTCTGGGTTCAGGCGGTCGCGAACGATCTGCGGATCGAGGAGATTCCGGTCCGCCTGATCTACAACGATCCCACCCGATCCTTCGGGGGGCCCCTCGATGACGCGGAGAATCGCCTCGCCGTCTATCGGCGAACTTTCGAGCGAGAGATCGGCAAGTGTGCCCAGCAACTTACGGACAGGGATCTGACGCCCGCCCGTGCCGCAACCTGATCAAAATCGTCCGCGGGCGAAAAGGGCAATCGCAGATGGGGCAGATGGGCAGATGCAAGGGCTCAGAAGGCATCGGAATCATCTGGATCATCGAATTGACCATATGGCGCCTCCGTCGAGCTTCCGCTTTGAGTTTCTCCCCGGCGGGAACATCGGCACGCTTTCTGACAGAATGGCGGAAGTCGACGATCTCAGGCGCGATGTCATGAATCACTGATCGCGCCTTCGGTGGTGATGAACGCCGCAGTGGCCAATCACCTCTTTTCCGTGAGACCCAAGAACGCACGATCGAGGTGATGGTGACCGAGGCGACCCTCAATCCCGAACCAAGCCAGTGGATGTCGAAGATCCTTTCTGCTCGACCCGATCCACTCGCGTCGATCAGACGGCGAACCCGCTCGGCGTTCGAACTCGATCCGGATCGGCCAATACTCGCCACCGGTCACCAGGCCGCAATCTGGCACCCGGGAATCCTTGCCAAGGATCTGGCACTCTCCGCGGCATCCTCGCTCCACGAGGGACTGCAGACCGTCCATTTCATCGCAGACCACGACGCCGACGATGGAGGACTCATCTCCCTCCCATCCGGCGCCGGGCCGTCCCTGCAGCGCGTCGAATGGAGGGTCCTTCCGTCGGCGGGCGGATTCGGCTCACGCGATCGTCCCGCCGCTCCGGCCGCCTCGCCTCCAGCCGGCGACTTCCTTCCGAGCGTGCTCGCAGGAATCAATTCGATTCGTGACGCCCTTGATGCCGGTCGCGATGCCGCGAATCTCGCCATGCAGATCGGCGGCGCGGCGGCATCGCTTGCCGAACCAATCACCGGACCGATTCCGCGACGATCGATGAGCAGTCTGCTTGAGTCGCCGATCGGCGAATGGGTCCTTGATCGACTCAGTGCCGACCCCGTGGCGGCCGCCAAGTCCTACGACGCCGCGATCGAAGCCCACCGGAATGGCCGAACCAAGGACCGAAGCGGTCGACCGCCCCGTGCCGTCGCCCGGCTGCTCGGCCGCGGGCCGCGCCTCGAACTTCCGCTCTGGAGAAACACTCCGGAGGGCCGGGTGCCCGTCTTCGCGGACGAAGAACTCGATCCTCGCGAACTCCGCCCCCGCGCCATGCTCGCCACGGCGCTTTGTCGACTCGCCGCCTGCGATGGATTCGTCCACGGACTCGGCGGAGCGATCTATGACGAAGCCATGGAGATCTGGATCTCCCACTGGCTGGGCGAGGAGATCTCCGGCTCGCTCGCTCCGACGTTCGTCGCGACGGCGACCTGCAGGCTTCCGCTCGTCGCCCCGGTGTTCGATCGCGAGGCCGACCCGACGCGCCTGCATCGGCTTCAAAACGACCCCGATCTCGGACGCGAGGGATCGCCGCGACGAGACGAGTTGCTCGCCGCGATTGCAGAGGCCCCCCGGCGGAGTCCAGCACGACGCCAGGCCTATCTGAGACTCCGCGCGACGGTTCATGCCGCCCGCGAAGAGCAATCTGCCTTCCTCGACGCCATGAAATCGAAGGTCAGCGAGCAGGCCACCACAAGATCCGCGGCGACGATCGCCGAAGATCGGACCTGGGCCTTTCCGCTCCATGAAGCCAGCGAGATGAAGACGCTCGGATCCTCGATCCGATCGTCCTTCTCCGGCTTCTCCGGCTTCTCCGATGCGATTTGAAGGCGACTCACTCGGCGAGCGGCGGGCGGCGGTAGATCCGAACGCCGTCAAGGGCGTGGATCTGCTCCGTGAAGTCGCCGGTCACCGCTGACCGGTCCGCCGCCTCGATCGCGATCTGGGTCGCCGCGTCGAGATCGTCGAGCCGACTGCAGAAGACCGCCTCCGGGGTGGCCGGTTGTTTGATCGCTCCGAATTCCGGCCGATTGTGGTGACTCGCGATGATGTGTTGAATCGCGAGCTTCGCGTCAGGCGGAAGTGTCTGCGAGCCTGCGAGTTGTGCCTTCACCGCATACGTCTCGAGCATGATCACCCCGTCCATCAGGTGTCCGATGAGATTTCCCCGACGGGTGTACTCGAATCGCTCGAGGTCGAATTCCAGAACCTTCCCCGAGTCGTGGAGAAAAAGCCCTGCAAGCACGATGTCGCGATCCAGATCGGGATACTGAGGCAGAATCACGTTGGCGGCATTGAGCAGTTGCAGCGTGTGTTCGAGGAGACCGCCGAGGTAGGCGTGATGCACTGAAATGGCGGCAGGTGCCTTGGTAAATCTCGCGACGAACGAAGCGTCGCCGAGGTAAGTATCGATCAGACCCTTGACTGCGGGATGGCGGATCGAATTCATGAGGGTCCGCACGTCGGCGAGCATCGCCTCTGGATCCCGTTTGCTCGTCGGAAGAAGTCGCCGCAATTCGTCCGAGTCGACCTCCGCCGGTTCGATCCGCTCGATCTTCAGCTGGATCTGATCGTTGAAGTTCTCGCACGAACCGGAGACCGCGACGAACGCCGCTCTTCCAAGCGTCTCGAGGATCGGATCGTCGATCGACCACATCCGGGCGTTCACTCGACCCGACGAATCACGAATAATGCACTTGAGGAACGGCTTTCCAGACCGGCTGGCACTTACCTGCGGGTTGAGGATGGCGTAGACGCCGTCGACCCTAGTCCCAGGCGTCATGTCCGCCACATCGAGATGCCAGCGTTCCGCGGCGACGATTGTTTCTGCCTCGTGCATCCGCCGAGTGTAGCACGCACTTTCAATATTGCATCCGATTCGACAATGTTCGGGGTCAGAGGTGTTCGTTCATTCGACGTCGCGCCATCGGAAGCGCGTCGGCAAGTTCATGGGCAAGCATCCCTGCATCGCCGCGATCATCGCTCCACACCCTTCCCGCCTCCGCATGCATGGCAACGCCCAGGCATGCGATCTCGAAGGCGTCAAGGGCGTGCGGTCTGGCAGCCGCACCCGCCCGCGGATGAAACTGCGCGAGCAGACCTCCGAGGGTTCCGGCGAGCACGTCCCCGGTCCCGCCAGTGGCCATCGCCGAGTTGGGGATCTCGCTGCGCCAGAACCGTCGACCGTCACTCACCACGGTCCGATCACCCTTGAGTACCACCACCACCGGACCACCACCGGCATCAAGACGACGGGCGAGGGCGGCGGCCGCTTCCGGTCGTCGCTCGTCGGCCATCGCGTCTTCGGCAATGCCGACGCAACGGGCCAGTCGATTCCATTCGCCGGGGTGCGGCGTGAGGATCAGTGGCCCGCGAAATGAACGCGGCGGCATCGCGGCGATCGAATTCAATGCGTCCGCGTCGAGTACCCGCGGTCGGTCCTCGAGATCCGCCACCATCATGACCATCCGGTCGATGCCCTCGGGCCGACCGAGTCCCGGACCGCACACCACCGCGTGCGCCCCGATCGCGGCGTCCTCCACGAGCTCCACGGCGGAAACGGGACACTCGACGTCGATGGGCAACGGCAGCGCCGTCGCTTCCGGCAAGAGCATCAAGGCCGCCGTAGCGAGCGACTCCGGAACCGCAAGTACCGCCAGACCGCCGCCGCTTCGCAGCGCCGCGCGAGCCGCCAAACACGGCCCGCCGAGCATACGGCGCGGCCTCGTCGCGCCCCCGATCACCAGGGTCGTACCGAACGTGCCCTTGTGCCCGTCGCGGGGGCGCGGCGGAAAGTCGGGCAGGGTATTCACTTCTTCCAAGTCGAGCCTGGTCACCGTTTCTCCACTCCCGTTCTGATCACTTCGATATCGATGGCGCCAAACACTTCGAGCATCTGCGTTCCACTCGCATTCAGCGACTCCGGCGAGAGATCTCCGGTCGTGATCGCAAGATGCCCCGGGTGAAAGGCCGGCCCGTCGGGCGGTAGCGTCGCATCGAGGTCGAACCAACGCCCGTCAATCGCAACCTGGGTCCACATGTGCCAGAGGTAGGCGCCGCGATTATCGTCGGCGCTACGGATCCAGATCAATCCGTTCACCACCCGGCTCGGGAGGCCGACTGACCGCAAGGCCGCCGCAAGGAGCACCGCGTGCTCCGTGCAATCCCCGCGACGCTGCCGGACCGTCTCCCCCGCGGTCGCGAACGCCGTGGAGAGTTCCTTCCTCGAGATGTGTCGATAGACCGATCGTCGCAAGGCGTCGGCACGCGCCCGGGGCGTCTCCGATCCTCGGATCGCTCGGTTGGCAAAACGCCGGATCGCTGGATCGTGGTGATCGGCGACCGGCGTCGCAGCCAGGAAGACGTCGACCGGCGAATCAAAGGGCGTTCCCTCTCCCATGGTCACCACCACCTTCAAGACGTCGCCCTCCCGTCGAACCTGCTGCGCCCCGCAACTTTCGATTGGGATGAGTTCACCCATCCGAGGCGTGACGCGGAGTTCGACCGAATCGACGACATCCGGCCTTCCGACGCCGGCGGCGAATCGGGGGCGAACCTCTCCGGCCTCCAGAATCTCCAAGCCCCCTTTGGCCGCCATGGCCGCAGCGGCCTTCGTGGTACGGGCGATTTCCAGGACCCCCAAACCCGCACCGAGCCTGGTTCGACTCACCAGCGTCTCACCGGATGCATCGATGATTTCCTCGACCAACGGGGCGTTCGGCTGGCGGATCTCCCAACGAACGCCGACGCGAATCTCACCACCGACCATAACGCTGGCCGAGCCGAGTCGTTGGTAGGTCACTTCGATCGGTTCCAGTCCGTTCGCCGGATCCACCACTCGCAACGTCATGGGTGTCTCTACTTCACCGAGCCGAGTGATCTCGGACAACGCGCCAGACGGCGTGAACCAAGGCTCCGCCGGACGTGCGCGGATCGTGCGTTCCGAACGGCCTCCTTGGGATCTCGTTTCTTCGACCTTGTCGTCCCGAAAGCGCCACGTGGATCGCAATGGCACGTTCCCCAGCGTCTGAATGATCTCCATCTCCTGAAGCCTCCCCGAGGCATCGGTGACCATCCGGCTTGAGACTCGAGTGTCGGTTGCGGTTCCATCTCGAATGAATCGCAACACGAGTTCGGTCTCGACCGAGCGGCTTCCATCCTCGAGAATCCGAGTCCGCTCCAGAAGACGCCCGCACGGTTTTTCGCCGAGCGTGCAGGCGAACCATCGATCCTGAGGCTCCGCCTCCGCCGTTGGCGGCCCGATCTTGACGTCGCTGGCCTCTTCGACGACACCCGGGAGATCCGCCGCAAGCGTCCGGTCGCCGAACCCCGAGCCGACCGAGAACGCCAGAATGGCGAGAAGAAAGATGAGCGTCAGACGCAAGTCGTCCGCTCGATGGGAAGCATCGAAGCGTCGATCGGCGGCGTTCAGGAATCGATGAACTCGAAGTGGCATGAAGACATCCGGCTCGCACGGCGTGTGGAACGAACGACCATCGAGTGTAACGACGTGGGTTCCCGGATCCTCCGCTGGAAAGAAGATCGTCTTCAGTTCTCGGTGAGAATCTGCCTCGGGTACGCTGCGATGATGCCCAGCGAGAACCATCCCGTTCAAGAAGCGAACTTCGATTCCATCGTCGGCCCAACCCACAACTATGCCGGGCTCAGCCCGGGAAACGTGGCAAGCGCCTCGAATCAGGGAGAGGTCTCCCGTCCTCGAGAAGCAGCCTTGCAGGGGCTTGCGAAGATGCGGTCGCTCGCCGAGATGGGACTTGTGCAGGGCTGGTTGCCCCCTCATGAACGCCCCCATCTCGATCTGCTGCGGGCCGAGGGATTCGAGGGCAACGACTCGGCAATGCTCGCCGCCGCCGCCACTGAAGCGCCCCATCTGCTCGCACGAGCATCCTCCTCATCATTCATGTGGGCCGCGAATGCCGCCACCGTCGCACCCGGCGTCGATACCGATGATCATCGCCTCCATCTGGTGGTCGCCAACCTTCAAACCATGCCCCATCGTCGGATCGAATCACCGACCACCGAACGGATCCTCCGTCGAGTCTTTCCCGACGAGGCGAGAGTGCAGGTTCATGCCGCGATCCACGGCGACGGGCTGACCGACGAAGGCGCCGCCAACCACACCCGCCTGGCCAGCGGGGATGGTGCGGGGATTCACTTCTTCGTCTACGGGAGCGCAGACGACGCCACGCCGGGACCGCGACGATTCGTGGCGCGGCAGACTCTCGCAGCCTCTCTTGCGGTTGCAGATCTCCTCCGAGTGCCCGAATCACGCCGGGTGTTCGCCCAGCAGAATCCCGCCGCGATCGATGCCGGTGTCTTCCACAACGACGTCATTTCCGTGGGCAATCGAAACGTGCTTCTGTTCCACGAATCCGCATTCCTGAATCAGGAATCAGTGCTCACAGAACTCGATCGCCGGATCGATGGGGCCTTGATCCCGATTTCCGTCGCCGCGTCGGAGGTCAGCCTCGAGGAAGCCGTCGGTTCCTATCTCTTCAACTCCCAGTTGGTCACGCTCCCCAACGGGTCGATGTCCTTGATCTGTCCCGCGGAATGCCGCGAGATCCCGGCGGTCTCTGATCTCCTCGATCGACTCGTCGCTCGGTCGGACAACCCGATCGAGGGTGTCCGGGTCTTCGATCTTCGACAGTCGATGCGAAACGGCGGTGGGCCCGCCTGCCTTCGACTTCGAGTCCCGCTCGATGACCGGGATCTGAGTTCCGTGCATCCGCCCTGCCTGTACTCACCCGAGCGGTACGAGCGACTTGTGGCGTGGGTCGAGCAGTGGTATCCAGAGGAGATCAGCGACTCGGATCTCGCCGATCCCGGGCGGCTGGAATCGGTGCGCGAGGCCCTTGACGCGTTGACGGTGATCCTCGAACTGCCGGGGCTCTACGCTTTTCAACGGTGACGCCGAAAGCGATCGATCCATCCGCGATCAACCGCCGCCGTCCTCGGGACGCATCAGTGGAAAGGCGATGACTTCGCGAATCGAGAGATTACCGGTGAGCAGCATGACGATGCGATCGACGCCAAGGCCCAGACCGCCGGCAGGCGGCATGCCGACCCGCAAGGCATCGATAAAATCCTCGTCCAGATTGCGGAATGCTTGTTCCTCGTCGTCTGCACCCGAGAGCTGCTCGGTGAATTTCTCAAGTTGGATGTCTGGATCGTTCAACTCGGTGTACGCCGGACCGATCTCCATGCCAGCGATGAAGATGTCCCAACGCTCGGCGAGCACTGGATCGCTCGGATCGGGTCGCGTGAGCGGGCTGATCGCCGAGGGGTATCCGGTCACGAAGGTCGGACGCGCCTGATCGATCAAGGGCTCTGCACACGCTTCGAATATCTCGTTGACCGCGAACCAGTGATCCATGCCCTCGGCCTTCGCGAGTTGAAGTTCCGTGACCTTCGCCCGTACCGCCGCCTCATCCCGCATGTCGAATCCGACGGCACGCTGGAAGAGCTCGCCGTAGGCAACCTGTTCAAAGGGTCTTTGCCAGTCGATCTTGAGTTCGCCAAACGGGAGGATCGGCGCGTCGTCGGTCCCCGCCACCGATTCGTCTCCCCGAGATCGACGATCCGAGGCCGCCGCGCACGCGAGTTCGTGGAGCAGTGATTCGGTCAGCTCAAGCATGGTCCAGCAGTCACCGAAGGCCTGGTAGACCTCCATCGCGGTGAACTCCGGATTGTGACTCCGATCGACGCCTTCATTTCGGAAGTTCCGATTGATCTCGAAGATGCGAGGCAGGCCCCCGACCAGAAGGCGTTTGAGATAAAGCTCGGGCGCGATCCGCATCGAGAGTTC
This sequence comes from uncultured Phycisphaera sp., assembly GCA_937919685.1. Classification (GTDB taxonomy): domain Bacteria; phylum Planctomycetota; class Phycisphaerae; order Phycisphaerales; family SM1A02; genus UBA12014. The sequence continues at coordinate 2,166 of CALFOM010000100.1, read as the reverse complement.
GATGTCGAGGGCGTTGTGGTGCGTGGTGAACGGCCGGGCCGCGGCGCCGCCCGCCATCGGCTGCATCATCGGCGTCTCGACCTCAAGGAAGGATCGATTCTCCATGAACGACCGCATTCGCGAGACGATTCTGGAGCGATCCTGAAGTGTCTGAATCGCCGCGGGATTGGCATGGAGATCGACGTACCGCCGGCGAAAGCGAATCTCCGGATCCGAAAGGCCGTGCCACTTCTCCGGCGGCGGAGCAAGACTCTTGGCATGAATCTCCAGACGATCCGACCAGATGCAGATCTCGCCCTTCTTCGTCCGACCCATTGGACCGCCCGCCACGACCACGTCGCCATAGTCGAGCTTCTTGGCGAGTCGGAAGACCGACGGATCGCAGGCGGCCTTCGAGAGGCTCACTTGGAGATCGCCGGTTTCGTCACGAAGTCGAAGGAAGACCAGCTTCCCGATGTCGCGATGCTGGATGACTCGTCCGGAAGAAAGCACGCGAGGCCGCGGATCGACCGTTGTCTCGTCGGCACCGGCGGCCTCGTGCGCGTCATGGGCCGCCTCGTCGTAAGTCGCTCGCGCCGTGGCCAGATCGATCAGGCCGTCGACCCGGCATCCGTAGGGCTGAAGGCCAAGTTCCTCGCGAAGGAACCGGAGCTTCTGGCGTCGCGCGGCGACCAGATTCCGAAGGTCAGCCTCGGTGGCGCCCTGGGCCGAAGGTTCGGAAGAGGAATCGGAAGCAGTCGGCTCGCTCAAGGGATCGGCTCGCGAATACGGGGGCGGAATGGCGTGTATGACGTGGAACTCATCGGATGCGAATCCGACGACGACATCCTACCCATCGACGGCCGAGGTCGAAGCCGGTCCCCGCCGGCCACGGCGTCTCGAATCCGAACTTCAGGTGATCTGGAGGTGCAGCGATGGCGGTTCTCGATCGACCAAAGGTTGGAACCTCGTCTTGAATTCGCTGGGCGTCAGACCGGAGATCGAGGAGAGCCGGGCGAGCATCAAGGGATCCTCGAGGTCATCGCGTCGGACTCTGATCATGTAGCGGCGTGCAATCGCGTACCGGGTCGAATTCAGGTCGACGAGCCGGACCTGCATCCGGTTGGTCTCCGAGTCGAGCATGCTTGAAAGCGGCACCGGAACAAATCGACCTCCCTGCATGGAGATCAGGGAACCGTTCCCGCCCTCGATCAGATACTTCGCGGCGCAATACCCGAGATCCCGGCAGTATTCGAGATCCGCAGGCACGGGATCGGCACAGCGGAGTTCGTAGCCGATGTTCTTCTCGACGATCGTGCTCTCAATTCCCAGCGACACGAGTTCCGAGCGCACCTGCTGCTTCAAGGCCCGTGCGAAGTCGAGCTCCGCGAGACGAACATGTCCGTGAGCGTCCCGTTCGATCGTGCCCAGTTTCTCCAGATCACCGGGATCGATCGACAAGGCGGCGCCTTCAGCGATCACCGCGACGCCGTCGTCGCGTCCATCGAGCTTTCGCTTGATGATCGCCCCGACCAGCGTGTCGACCAGTGTCGAGAGTGGAACCTTCTTGCCCTTGAACTCCTCGGGAACGATGGTGAGCGTCGCGCCCGCGGCCTTTCCGATGCCCAAGGCGAGATGTCCCGCACTCCGGCCCATCGCGACCACGATGTACCAGCGTCGCGTGGTCTTCGCGTCGGTCATGAGATTCCGCACGATGTCTACACCAACGGCCCGGGCGGTCTGGAAGCCAAAGGTATCGATCTCCGGAGGAAGATCGAGGTCGTTGTCGATGGTCTTCGGAACATGCGCGACTGCGATCCGGCCCTGCGCCTGATCACTGACGCGATACGCGGAGTACGCGGTGTCGTCACCACCGATGGTGATGAGTTTGTCGATCCCCTTCGATTCCAGTCCGGCGATGACGCGATCGAGATCCTCCTCGCGACGCGTGGGATTGGCCCGTGCAATGCCGAGCATCGACCCGCCCCGGTAGTGCATCCGACTGACGTCGTCGATCTCCAAGGATCGGAACGCTTCGGAGTCGCCGGCCATGAGTCCGGAAAACCCGTTGAGGAGACCGTAAACGGGCAGACCTTCGAGCCGGGCTCGAATCGTCGCGGCCGCAATCACGGCGTTGATCCCCGGGGCCGGTCCGCCGCCAGCGAGAATGCCGAGTCCGCCGAGACC
>CALFOM010000099.1 GCA_937919685.1 uncultured Phycisphaera sp. | reverse complement strand
TCGTGGATCCGACTCTGATTCCTAGGCATCTTCAGGCATCTCCAGGCATCTCCAGCCCAATCCCTCTTAAGCGCGATGAAAAAGTTTTCTGGCCTCGCGCTTGCCAGTAGCGAAGATCACGGTGAGATCCCAAGTTTCATGCGTCATCCTTCATCTCCGAGTATCGGTCAGGACCGTCCAAAAAGGATCACGAGCTCCTCGTTCTTCCCACGGACTCGTGGACCTTGTCGCTCATTGTCGCCTTCGCCTCCTCTCTGTGCGGCGGCGTCACAAGATCACCATGGAATCACCTCCGACCGCCATGACTTCAGGGCCCGGATGCCCAGAAGAGGCTTCGGATCGAAAAAAAGCAGCGTTTACCTCGATAATCCAGATCGTCACGCGGTCAGTCGCCGTGATCGCCATTGGCAGGAACGCGATCCGGGTTCTCGCCGCGAGATTGGATTGATGGCCACCCATTCGATGCTAGACTTCACGCGGCGAGCGGGCGGTCGCGTCGATTATTCGGCGAGGAAAGTCCGAGCACGGTAGGACAACGGTGGTGGGTAACACCCACCGGCCCGCGGGCTGCGGGTCAGGGAAAGTGCCACAGAAAACAAACCGCCGATGTGACTTCGGTCGCAGGTAAGGTTGAAAAGGTGCGGTAAGAGCGCACCGCCCGCTCCGGTGACGGACGGGGCACGGCAAACCCCACCGCGTGCAAGCGCAAGCAGTTCCATGCATCGAGAGGCTTCGGCCGCATCGATGTGCTCGCGGTCCGCGGGTTGGAACGGGTGGCGTGCTGGAGGGTGTCGGCAACGACATTCCCAGAGAAATGACCGCCAGGTCGGATCTTCTTCGGAAGTTCCGGGCTACGGAACTCGGCTTACAGCTCGTCTCAGCCCGACTACGCCTTGGCCTCCGAAAGGGGGCCAAGGCGGCTTTTTTTGGCTTGCAGGGCATTTTTAACCCTATTCCAACGAATTTGGCAATCCGCTGGCTCCAATTCCTCGTATACACACCGTTGGCAGTTATAGGCATCATGCACTCCGGATGGTGTTTCTCTCGGCTTGAGCCACTAGATCTAGTTTTCTAAAATGATCGGGAAGAGTCTTGCCTTTCAACCTCGGGTTGAGACAATGGGTATCGACGGCAATGGAATGTGAGTCGTTGACAATTGACGCAGGCTTGGGATCGTCGTGTCAGGCGTGTCAGGGTTGATACCGACGATTGTGGGTGCCACATTCGAAGAGAAGTAGTTCTGATCTCGACGATCGAGCCGATGGGTTTTTGGCTTGAGGTGGTTCGTGCATGACGAGCCTTAGGGGGGTGCTATTGGACGCACCGGTTGGCGAATGGCCTGTGAAAAAGGCACCTGTGTGGGGCGTTTTTCGAGCAAATGCCTGGAAGACGAAGAGACGGACGGAAAGACACGGACGGAAAGACACGGACGGAAAGGGACGGAAAGGGACGGAAAGTAGGAGTTTGGGTGTGAGTCCTCAATAATGAGGATTCTTTAAGGGGCGATGGGACCTTCGGTTTGCCGACGTATCTCATTGCATAGAGCTAGGCATACGGCATATGGGGTGGGAAGTGCTTGGTTCGGCGTCAACGCGTCAAAGGATGTTCCGATGCCGGGTTAAAGGGAGTTCGGTCGGGTGTACCCCCTCGGCCAAAATCGTTCGAATACGAACTTTGTTCGTACTCGAGGAACAGGCCTCTGGTTGGACGACATGGATCGTTCCGTCCCTCCTAAGGCTGAGAACAGCCGTGAGGAGCAATGGGCTCCGAAGGCACGACCGGTGAAACGAGGCTCGAAAAATGAGCCGGGAAGGATCCATCACCATGTCGATCGCATCAAGCAAGACGACTTCACTACAGGCTTACACCATGCTGGTCTATCGAAAACCGCTTCACCCCGAGTTCTTCGGGATTGAAGGACGGCGGCAGATCCAGCAGGAAGATTTTGAGTTCGAAGGTTGGATCTTTCCCGGTGGGCAGGTCTCGCGTTTTCAGACCGGAAGCATCACCGTTTGCGAAGTGGTCACCGACCGAGTCGAGAATCTGCCCGAGAAGGGCCTCGTGGCCAACCTGCCGTGCGCCGGCGAACGTGACTTCGAGAGCACGTTCGGCGACGCGGTCACCTACATGACGACCATGCAGACCGAGACACTCTCGGATCATCTCTACGAGTCGACGTATCGAGAGATGACACAGCACGCACGAGAGTCAAACTCGCTGGTCATCAAGCCCGAGGGGAACACGGCTCGTCCCGAAATGTCGGTGCTCGACATTCAGCGATATCGCACCGAGGTACATGTGCAGGGTTACCACCTTCGCTCCGACTGTGCTCTGGTGCTTCGCACCCAGTCGATGTTCCGTCTTGGGGTGGATGAAGAGGAAGAATGAATGCTGGGTCCGGCCAGATTCGGCCGGATTAGCGAATGATTTTGAAGATCGACCGAACGCGGCGGCGCAGTCCCACAGGACTCGCCGCCGCGTTCTTCGTGGTTGGGCCGGAGAGCCGGTTCGGTCGGTAGGATGGGGGCATGACCGATGAGGCCCTGAGATATCGAGCAGCGAGAGCGATGGTCGAGACGGATGTGCTCCTGGGACTTCCTGATGTCCCTCTGGGGTGGTTCAGTGCAGACATCGCAGACATGCCAGACATGCCAGACCCCGCAGACATTGTCTCGGACGATCCTCCAACGGAGATCACGGTCGCGGAGCGAAGTTCGCCGCCGACCGGCAGGGGCGACAAGATGCCGGGCGATGAAGGTTTGTCGGGAGGATCCATTGGCCGAGGAGATCCGGCGGTTCCTTCTTCGGTGATCGAAGGCGACACTCCCCGGTCAAGGCTCGAGGCGCTCGAGCGGATGCACGCCGCAAAGTGTGTGCACTGTGTCGCGTCGAAAGCTCACGGGAACATTGTGTTTGGTGAAGGGAGTCCCGAAGCCTCGTTGATGTTCATCGGCGAGACGCCGGGTGAACAGGAGGATCGGACCGGCCGCCCCTTCGTCGGCCCTGCGGGTGAAAAACTTGATCAGATGATCACGGCGATGGGATTCCGGCGCGAGGACGTGTACATCACGGACGTGCTCAAGACCCGCCCGCCCAACAATCGCACCCCGCATCCCGACGAAGCGAAAGCGTGCGGTCGTTGGCTCGCGTCGCAGATCGCATTGATTCGGCCCAAAGTACTGGTGGCGCTCGGGGGTCCTGCAGCCCAACTTCTGCTGGGCACCGATACCGGGATCACCCGACTGCGCGGTTCATGGGGCCGATACGACATCGAGGGGCTGGAGATTCCCGTGATGCCGACGTTCCACCCGGCCTATGTGTTGAGGCGGTACACGCCCGACGTCCGGGCTGCAGTCTGGAATGATCTCCAACTCGTCCGTGATCTGGCGCGGAACAGCGTCTGACTCGTCGCATCATCCGGGTCGACGATCCTCGATCGAATCAAGAATGATCGTGACGGGTCCGTCGTTGAGCAATGACACCTTCATGTCGGCGCCAAACCGGCCGGTCTCCACCGGAATTTGGTGTTCATTCCGAAGCCGTTCGACGATGATTTCGATGAGAGGTGCCGCTTCTTCCGGGGGCGCGGCCTTGGTGAAGCTCGGTCGATTGCCTTGTCGACAATCGGCTTGCAGCGTGAACTGGCTGACCAGCAGAATGCTCCCGTCGACCGCGTTTAGGTTGAGATTCATGCGGTCCTCTTCGTCGCGAAACACGCGTAGGCCGGCGATCTTCTTCGCAAGCCACATCGCGTCGGATTCGGAATCGCGTCGGCCAACCCCAACCAGTACCAGAAAACCGATGCCGATCTGGCCGAGAATCTCACCGTCGACTTCGACGCGTGCGTCTCGTACGCGTTGGATCACGGCCCTCATGCTGGTGGGCACTCCTGAGAAAGGGTCATTTTCCGAGAAGCGCGATCGAAGCCACCGAGACCAGGTGGGCGCCTCGGTCGTCGGAAGCCTGTCTGTAGTCGATCAACTCGACGGAATCTGCGTCGGCAATCGCCACGGTGGTGCTCATGTTGCCGATCGAGCACCATCGCGTCTGGTTCTTGCACCATTCCATGGCTTCAAGGAATCCTTTGCTGTCGTTCTCCAGGAACTTCGCAAGGTGTTCCCGATCATGCCGCTCGACTTCCTCTCGCCGTGCATCGTCCACCGGTTTCGGTTCGCCGAACTGCGGGCCGACGTGTGAGAGATCCGCCGAGGAGACGAAGTAGGTGAGGCCGCCGACTTCGCCGAGAACCTCGCGAAGCGCCAAGGTGAACTCCTCGTTGGAGACTCGCTTCCCATCGTCGGAGATCATTGGAATCAACGGATCGGGCACCAGGCCGACGACGACGGGGACATCTCCGAAGATGTGCTGGATGAACGGAAGATGAAGTTCGGCCGAATGCTCGGGGAGCAGGTCAAGCTCGTCCTTGAAGAGGCGCTCGCCGAGTTTTTTCGCCATTCCCTCGATCACCGCCTTGTCGGAGAGGACTCGTCCGAGCGGAGTCTCAAAATCGAGCCGCGTCATCACGGCACCGTCGCCCATTCCGAAGTGGTTGGTGCCCAGAATCACGATTCGGTCCGGCTTCCGGGCGTTGACCCAGGCGCGGTATCCACTCGCGTAAACGTCGCTACCTCGGACGTAGTCGAGATGGGGCACCACGAGGCCGATCACCGGCGTCTCGAATTCTGGATCTTCCGCGGCTTGAAGCCACGTCTCGAGCATGCCGATAGCCAGTTCCTTGCCCCAGGCCTTCTGCTCCTCGACGTCCTCAGGAGGCTTGGTGCCATCACCCTTGGCTTGATGGGCGAGTTGGACCAGACTTCCCGAGGCTTGAATCGGGAAGGCGCCGTCCTTGTGAAGTTTTTCCGCCATCTGCTTTTCATAGCCGTCGAACGTCGGGCCCCAGAGGAGGCCGAATTGATCCATCTGGCCGGCCAGCATCTCGATCTGTTTCTGGGCCTCAGCGACGACTGATCCGCGTTCGGGCGTCTCAGCGGCCACGATTTTCTCTGCGATCTCAGAGGAAGAGAGTTCGCCTTCGAACAACTGGATCACTTGAAGTGCTTGCGGTTGGACCACCATCGTCTGCTGGATGAGCATCGAGGGATCTCGGAGCGCCACGAACTGCTTTCCCTCCTTTTGAACCGGCATCGGCTGTAGGGGCCGAGCATGAGGGGTGAGGACGTGTGGGAGGATCGGTGGGGTGTCTTCAGGCATGATTCCGCGAGTGTAGCCACCGATCAAAAATCAACCAGTCGCACCGGACCGAAAATTGGCCTTGAGGGTCTTCTTCCGGATAGCATATTGAACTCGGAACATGGTTTTCGGACCCCCGGGGGAACCGCCCTTCGGGATCCTCGAACCGACTGATCTAGTTTTCTCGATCCGTCTCGGAAGGCGGCCGAGGAAGATGATGCGGAAACAGGTTCTTGGCGTTTCCGCAAGATCAGCGAACCGCAAGGGTGGTTTCAACGCCTGAGTTTATGATGGTCAGTCGTAATTAGGAATCAGGAAGTGGGGCCTCAAAGTCCCTTTTTAGCAAATTCAAATCCAGCTCTCTCAGAGGCTCAAATGATGAAGACCCAAGAATTGTCCGTCACTCGCGTCCTTCGAACACTCCTGCCGGCTGCGATCGTGTTCGCGCTGGCCGCGTGCGATCAAGACGGGGGCACCGCGCAGGCCCCGGCACCGCAGGTCACGGAGGCGGTTGCCGCAGCCCCAGTAGGCACGGCCGCAGCCCCGGCGGGTCAAGCCGCGGGCAAGACAGCGGGCAACTCAGAACCAGTCAGGGTGAACCCGGTGACGACGCCTTCGATCAGCACAACTGCCAGTACCAGTGCCAGTAAGGCGGCGCTCCCTGAGGCACCGAGTGGGTTCCGGACCGCGCCGACCAAGGACGACCAGAATCCCGGGCCGCGGAATTCCGGCATTGATCTCGCCCAGAAGCTTGATATGACGCTCACGCCGTCCACGCTCGTACTGGGGATCATGCAGCCGGGCGTGCCGAAGACCGGCACGGTCACGATCACGAACAATGGCGACACGCCCATTCAGATCAAGAAGGCGATCGCGAGTTGCGGTTGTACGACGCCGGTCTGGCCTCGAGAGCCCATCGGGCCTGGCGAGTCGGCCGAACTGGAAATCACGCTCAAGCCGACCACCAAGCAGGGAAGCAAGCTCAGCAAGCGAGTCACCCTGCAGATGGTCAACGGAGCTCCTCAGGTCATCACCGTTGAAGGGGAAGTCGGGCTGTTCGTCAGAATGACCCCCAATTTCCTGGATGCCGGGAAGCAGGAGGAGTCTGATCAGCAGACCATCGTCCTTTCCTCGGAAAACAAGATTCCCTTCTCGATCATCTCCATCGAGCCTGACGTATTCAGCGGGGTCGGCGGAGAGAAGAAGCTTGATCACGAACTGGTGATGAACTGGGAAAGCTGGGAGACCGCAGGACGGCGTCCCACCGTGAAGATCATTACCGACCATCCCGACGCCCCGGAACTCGGCGTGACCGTCCGCCGCTCGATTACTCGGGAGAAACCCTCCGCACCAAACGTCGGCCCCAACGCCTCCCGTCCGGCCGCCGGCCGGCTGGTCAACGCCGCTCGAAGCGGAGATGTCGACGGTGTCACCAAGGCCATCGAGGCTGGCGAAGTGGTCGACCAGCCTTCGATCGGCGGGATGTCGGCGCTGCATTGGGCTGCTCGGGAAGGAAATCTGGAAGTCGTGACCGTGCTGGTTGAGGCATCTGCGAATCCGAACCTCCCGAACAAGGCCGGGAAGACCCCGGTCGCACTCGCCGCAGAAAGCGGCCACCTCGAGGTGCTCGAATTTCTGGTGAGCATGGGTGGCGACATCGCTCATACCGACGAGATTGGTGGCACGCCGCTGCTCTGGGCCGTTGCTCTTTCGAAGAATCCCGCGACCGCGAAGTATCTGGTCGAACAGGGTGCTTCAGTCAATGTCGTCGACAAGAGCGGCATGACGCCGCTCATCTGGGCTGCCGGTATCGGCCAGCCAGAATCGGTCGCGTTGTTGGTTCAGAACGGGGCCGACCTCGACGTCGTGGAGATCCACGCCAAGGAAACCGCGTTGATGAGAGCCGCTCGAATCGGCAATCCCAGCAGCGTGCGGATCCTTCTCGATGCGAAGGCGAATATCGAGATCAAGAACATGCTCGGTCAGACTGCGGTGATGATCGCAGCCTCGCAGGGCTCTCTTGAGAAGATCAAGATGCTCACCGATTCAGGTGCCGATCTCTCGGTCAAGGATGTTCGTGGTTGGACCGTCCTCGACCACGCCCGAGCTCGCGTCGACGCCAATCGGACGACGGTCATCGAGTTTCTCGAAGCCAACGTCCCTGCCGAGGTGAAGGACGCAAAGCCCGCCGTCGGCGGCTGAATCGTTAGACCACTCCTATAGGGTCATGTAAGGTCATGTAAGGTCATGCTCGCCCGCTCGCCGTTCTACGGCGGGCGGGCGTTGCGATCCCGGGGTATGGCGATCGGGTGGGTCGGTCGCGTACCATGGTGGCTTCTACCCAGAGCGACCCCTCGCAATGACCGGGGAGTGGCTCGCATTCGGACCGTTTTACGATGACCACCACCGCCAGTCAGACCGCATACGAAAGCCTGCTTGAAGTTCTTCGCGAAGAGGCGGTGCTCGATTCGATCAATGGCCTGCTCGGGTGGGACCAAGAAACAATGATGCCGGTCGAGGGTGCCGCCCATCGGGCGAAGCAAATCTCGCTTCTGGCAAGGCTTTCCCACGAGCGAATGACCTCTTCGGAGGTCTCGGAAATGCTAAAAATCTGCGAGGGCGAAATGGATCTGGCCGCCGATACCGACGCGGCTGCAAACGTCCGCGCCATCCGGCACGACCATGACCGCGCGGTCCGACTTCCGACCGCACTCGTTCAGGAGGCCGCGGAAACCGCCAGCGCCGCTCAACATGAATGGGCGGAAGCCCGGTCGAATAATGACTTCAAACGATTTCTCCCTTGGCTTGAGAAGACGGTGAGCATCTGTCGTCGCAAGGCGGAGTGCTTCGGTTGGGCCGAGGGAGGTGAACCCTGGGATGCGTTGGCAGAGGATTACGAGCCCGGTTGCACCGCGGTGGACGTGGCGAGTGTCTTTGGTCCGCTTCGTGATCGCCTCCGAGGTCTGGTCGCGGAGATCGGGGATTCCGGCCGGACTCCTGATGCCCGGCTCGACCAACTCCACCTGCCACGAAATGAGCAGATGTCATTCTGTCTCGATGTGGCCGAGCGGATCGGGTTCGACGCGACGCGCGGCCGGTTGGACGTGTCGACGCATCCGTTCTGCGGTGGTTCCCACTGCGATGACGTCCGAATGACGACCCGCTTTCACGATGACATGCTGACCGACGCGGTCAGTTCGACCATGCACGAGTCCGGACATGCGATGTACGAGCAGGGGCTTCCATATGCGGCGTTCGGCACGCCTTGCGGGTCGTCCGTCTCGCTGGGTATCCATGAGAGCCAGAGCCGGATGTGGGAGAATCAGGTCGGGCGGAGCGAGTCCTTCTGGAAGTTTGCGACGCCACTGCTTCAGCAGCACTTTGGTGACGCGGTCTCCGGAATCGATGCCAGATCAGCCTACGAGAGCGCCAATCGCGTGTCCCCGGGTTTCATCCGCGTCGAAGCCGACGAGACGACCTACAACATGCACATCATGATCCGCTTCGAACTCGAGCGGGCGATGCTCACCGGCGACCTCTCACCCGCGGATCTTCCGGCCGCCTGGAACAGCGCCTACCGTGATTCTCTGGGTATCGAAGTCCCCGACGATCGTCGGGGCTGCCTTCAGGACGTCCATTGGTCGATGGGGGCGATGGGCTACTTTCCGACCTACACGCTGGGCAATCTCTACTGTGCCCAGATCTTCGAAACCGCGTGTTCGGAGATGCCCGGGCTGGTCGACGGATTCGCCGACGGCCACTTCTCGGGACTACTCGACTGGCTTCGGGCGAGCATCCACGGTCACGGGCGTCGGTACTCGCCGGGGCAACTCTGCGAACGGATCACCGGGAAGCCGATCTCCGCAGAACCGTTGATGCGGTACCTCGAAGGCAAGTTCCGCCCCCTGTACGGGATCTGAGGTCTTGACGGCGAAGTTGCTGGATTCTCGAAATTCATCAGAGATCGGCTGGGTTTGGGTACAATGAGGCGCTCACCTCATCGCGGGCCCACCGCCCCGCAGGAGTCCACATGTCCGCGTCCAGATCCATCCGTAACATCGCCATCATCGCGCACGTCGACCACGGAAAGACCACGCTCGTCGATGCGATTCTCACCCAGTCCGGAACGCTTCGGGAGAATGCCGCCCGCGAGGAGTGCATTCTTGATTCGAACCCGCTCGAGCGAGAGCGTGGCATCACCATCCTCTCCAAGAACTGTGCGGTCAATTGGACTTTCGACGACGGTGAGATCATTCGGATCAACGTGATCGATACGCCGGGTCACGCAGACTTCGGTGGCGAGGTCGAACGTGTCCTCAAGATGGCTGACGGCGTGCTCCTGCTCGTGGATGCTGCCGAGGGCCCGATGCCCCAGACTCGGTTCGTTCTCGGAAAGGCGCTCTCCATCGGTCTTCGGCCGATCGTCGTGGTGAATAAGTGCGACAAGGTCGAGGCGCGATGTGAAGCAGTCGTTGATGAAGTCTTCGATCTTCTGGTCGATCTGGGAGCGGATGATCGGTCGCTTGATTTCCCCGTGCTCTACGCATCGGGTCGAGATGGCTGGGCAGGACTTTCCCATGAGGATCCCGCAAGTCGAGAGTCTGGTGTTTCCCCGTTGCTTGAGGTAATCCGGGCGGAGGTTCCCGAACCCGAGGCGGATATCGAAGGCACGCTTCAGATGCGCATCACGTCGCTCGATCGAAACGACTTCGTCGGTCGGATCGTCATCGGCCGGGTCACCCGAGGCGTCGTGAAGACCGGCGCCGCCGTGATGGTCTGTGGTCTGGACGGACCCAAGCCTGGTCGGATCGGCCGAGTACTTGCATTCGAAGGGCTCGGGCGTCGCGAAGTAGATTCGGTGGTCGCCGGTGATCTTTGTGCGATCGAAGGTCTCGAGATGGCGGGCATCGGAGACACCATCGCGGACCGGGAGAATCCCGAGCCGCTTCCACGTGTCTTTGTCGACGAGCCAACGCTCCACATGGTCTTCCGAATCAACGATGGTCCACTGGCGGGGCGTGACGGCAAGTTCGTCACGACGCGGCAGATTCGCGATCGATTGGATCGAGAGCTGGAAGCGAACGTCGCCTTGCGAGTGGAGCCGGGCGACGGCGCCGATAGTTTTCGTGTCTCGGGTCGCGGCCTTCTGCACCTCGGCATCCTGCTCGAGCAGATGCGGCGGGAAGGCTACGAGGTCGTGGTTGGAAGGCCGGAGGTGGTGCTGCGGGAGATCGACGGAAAAATGCATGAGCCGTGGGAGCGGGTCAGCGTGGATGCACCGCCGGAATCGACCGGCGCCGCGATCGAGATGATCGGGAGCCGAGGTGGCGAGATCCAGTCGATGGAGAATCGCGGAAGTCAGTCTCGCATCGAGGGCGTGATGCCGAGCCGTGGACTCATCGGGCTGCGAACCCGGCTGTTGAATGCATCTGGAGGCGAAGCGATCCTTCATCACACGTTCGAGGACTGGCGGCCCGCGGGACCTGCTCGCCGCGAGCGCGGAAGCGGCGTGATGGTGTCGACGGAGGCCGGCCGTGCAACGCCGTACTCACTGCTTTCCCTGTCGGAGCGTGCCGTCATGTTCGTGGAGCCTGGTGACGATGTGTATGAGGGCATGGTGGTCGGCGAGAACAGTCGCAACAACGATCTCGACGTGAATCCGGCAAGGGCCAAGGCCTTCAGCAACGTTCGCGAGTCGAATAAAGAAGCCACGGTCGTGATGAAGGCGGCGCGGAAGATGTCGCTGGAGATGGCGCTGGAGTACATCGCCGAAGACGAAGCGGTCGAGATCACGCCGAATGCCATCAGGATGCGAAAACTAGTCCTCAAGGAAGTCGATCGAAAGCGTGCACAGCGGAGTCAAAGGCAGCAGACCGCGAATGCCGCAAGCCGTTAGGCTTGCAGACGCTCCAGCCATAGGGGGTGACTATGACGTCCTCAGGCAGACCGATCCTAGTCCAGAAATTCGGTGGAACATCGCTGTCCGATTCGACTCGGTTGTCGAATTGTGCCGACCGCGTCGCTCAGGCGGTCGCTGCCGGCAACCGAGTGGTCGTGGTGGTTTCGGCGATGGGGCGAACGACTGATGAGCTTCTCGAGCTTGCGAACTCCCTCGGTGCGGATCCCGATCCCCGGGCCTTGGATTTTCTTCTGGCGACCGGCGAACTCGCCAGTGCTGCGATGATGGCGATCGCGCTCGAGAAACGAGGCATTCGGGCCATTCCACTTGGTGGACGTGAGGCGGGTATTCGTACCGACCAGATCCATGGTCGGGCGAGAATTCTCGCCATCGAATCGACCCGTCTCCACGATCTGATGGACGCCGGCCGCGTGCCAGTGGTCGCGGGCTTTCAGGGTGCCTCGCCGCTCGGCGAGATCACGACGATCGGCCGCGGCGGATCGGATACGACTGCGGTGGCACTTGCTGCTGCGATCGGGGCTGGCAGCTCCGGCGGTGGATGCGAGATTCACACCGACGTCGATGGGATTTACACCGCCGATCCGAGGATCATCGCGACGGCGCGGCGACTCTCAGAGATCGGGGCCGACGAGATGCTGGAACTTGCCGCGGTCGGGGCGGGGGTGCTTCAAGAGCGGGCAGTGGTCTTCGCCCGACGCTTCGATGTTCCGTTGAGGGTGCTTCATAGTCAGAAGCCTGGTCCAGGCACGTTGGTTCTTCGGGAGACTTCGAACATGGAACGCAATTCGGTCATCGGATGTGCGCTGCGGCGAGAACTTGGTCGAGTCGGGATCTCCGGGCTCCACGCCGCGGTCGGCAGCCAGGCCGTGATCTTCACAGCGCTGGCGGATGCCGGCGTGATGGTTGATGACATCGTTCAGACTGACGGTGACGCCGGGATTTCGCTGGCGTTCACCGTGGCACATGGTGAGCTCGCGGAAGCCCGAGACGTGGTCCGAGCCGCGATTGATCGGTTGGCTCCGGGCGATGACTCGATTGGCGTCGACGTCGAAATCGGCCTCGCCAAAGTCTCCGCGGTCGGCTCGGGCATGCGGAGTGCGATCGGCGTTGCCGCTCGAATGTTTGAAGCCTTGTCGCTGGCGGAGATTCCGATCCTCAACATTACGACCAGTGAAATCCGGATCTCCTGTCTGGTCCCGCAGGATCGCGGCGAGGCGGCGCTCGCCGCCGTTCACGAGGCGTTCGGGCTTGATCGCGATCCGCAGGACGGACCATTCCTGGGCCTGACCGACCGCGACCAGGAGTGAGCTGGGCTGGCAGAACCCTCGGGTCCGCAGGGATGATTCGGCGAGTCAGGCTTGATGCAAGTCAGGCTTGATGCAGGCTTGAGCCACGGGAGGGACCGCCCCCGGATTCCCCAAGGCACTTGTTTTACATAACACTCATTATCGGACGTTTATATCAAAAAGCGGCCTGGGGGATCTGCCAGCCGGGTTCTGGCTGGATCCAAAATGGTCCACAGATCTTGAAGCGACGCCGGTCGGCGCCTCTCGGCAGCCGCCGGGACCTCGTCGTCGATGGTCCGGAGATGATTGTGTGCGATGCGCCGTGCCCGGGTTCAGGAGCTGATCGCAACTTCAATTTCACGCTCGATCCGCTGGACCGCCTCGACGGCGGCCGCCGGTGCCAACTTTCGGCGAATCGATGCTCGAAGTGCCTCCAAAGAAACCGTTTGCCCCTCCTGGGGTCCGGCGCTTCCGGAGGCGATCTTCCAGGGGTTCATTCCGAGACCCTCGGCTGGCACGAGTTCCGGGTAGCTCAATCGGTCCGGCAGCCACGGAAGGCAGCCCGCGAGCAAGGCCTCAGCCACGGCCATGCCGAAAAACTCGTGCCGAGCAGTCGAAAGCACCCAGTCGGCTCGTTGAAGCATCGCTCGATAGGCCGGAGCTGGCAGATGCCCGGCATGCTCGATCCGGTCTCGGTGCTCCTCAAGAAAATGCACCATCGACGCCGGGGTTTGCTCGAAATTCTGGCCCAAGATGATCCAGTGAATCCGCGGTCCGCCTTGAGACTCGCGAATGCGGGCTTCTCGGGCGATGGCCAGAAGTTCATCGCAGCCCTTGTCGTGTTCCCAGCGATGCGGCCAGACGACCCGAACAGCGTCTGGATAACTGGCAAGTGACGTGTTATGTAAAACCGATGATCGCTCCTCGGGTCGGCCTGTTGGCGACGGTTCATCCAGACTCTGTTCGTCGGTTCGGTCGGTTGGCGATTCGATCGGCGGCGGCGCGATCACGCTCTTTCTCTGGAGTCGATCCTGCCAGTTGTCGGTTGGGCGCTCCGGTGCGTGGGTCAGAAGTTCCTGCATCGCCTCGATGAAAGAATCGCGGTTCCATGCGGAATTCCAGAGCACGCGATCGGCAGCTTCGATCGACGCGAGGTTCGTGAAGGCAAGATGCGAATCCCGATCGCGGGTCGCTGGATCGACGCGATCCGACACGGGATAGGCGGCCTGATTTTCGTGCATGTAAAGCACGTGTGGTTTCGACCGCAGTTTCTCGGGAAGGGCGGCCCGGAGATCCGCAAGCGCAAGCATGCTGGTGGCGAAGACGACATCAGCGCCGCTCGAACCTTCCCCCGCTTCTTCCTCGCGATGGCGTTGGTCTGCCGCGAAGGCAAGCCCCGAATATCGGAGTCGCCAACGAGGCCCACGGCCCGGCAACGTCCTGAATGACCAAAGCATGGAGCCGTGCCGCTCGATCGAGCACCTCATCGAGCGATGGGAGCCGGCATCCCAGGGTTGGAAGGCGAGTATCCGGGTGGTCATCTGAGGAGTCTATGTCGGCATCGAAGGAGAAACGGCCTCGGCGACCCCGCAGTGGATGACGCGAGGGGTCAGAAGACCGGCCGGCCAGGGAATCGGGCCCGTGATCGGCACGTCCCCCGCCGGGTGAGACCTCGATCGCAGGCCGGTCTCCTTTATACTCAAACGATGCCCGAAACAACGCCCGAGATCCTGATGCCCCTTTGCTCGGTCTTTCGGCGGTTCCTTCGGAGTCAAGGACTGAAGTACACCAAGGAACGAGCGGACGTTCTGCAGGCGATCATCGATCACGACGGGCCATTCGAAGCGGAGGAGTTGCTGCTCGACATGCGTCACCATGGCCATCGGGTGTCGAACCATCGGGTTTCCAAGGCGACGATCTATCGAACGCTTCGACTTCTTCAGGAAGCGGGAATCATCACCCAGGCCCTCTTTGATTCGAAGCAGTCGCATTTCCAACTCATCTACGGGAAGCAACCTCAGGATGTGATGGTCTGTCTTCGGAGTGGTCGGACCATCGATTTTCAGAGCCCTGAACTCGCCTCCTTGCGGGATCGGATCTGCGCCGAACTCGGATGGAAATCCGTTGGTCATCGCTTCCAGATCTTCGCGATGAGCCCCGAAAAAGAATTGGATCCCGCGGAGTCTTCAGAGGGCGAATGATTGTCTCGGTTGCGAGACGCCACGCCGTTGCGAACACCCCGTCCTCAGTCCATCAACTCGTCGTCGAGTTCGATCGGTCGGGAGATGGAGTACTCGCCGCCGAACCAATGTGACAGATCAGCGAGTTGACACCTCGGCGAGCAGAAGGGTCGGGAGGCGTCATCCGTGACTGAACGGTCGCACGTCGGGCAACGATGGTCGTGATGGATCGGGATCGTTCGGCCGCCGCAGCGGGCCTCGAGGGCGGCCTCGAGTCGTCGTCGCGCCGGTTCGTCGCGGCGCCGGTCGAAGATGGTGAAACCGCGGTGGTCCTGGCCTCGGTGAGTCAGACGAATATCGATTCGTTCCGATGGGAGCGCCGATTCGATGCGGCTCGCCCACTCCACGGCCACGAGTCGGTCGGTGTCGGTGAGCAGCTCCTGGAAGCCGATTCCCTCGAGTTCTTCGTCATCCTTCAGTCGGTACGCGTCGAGATGCGAGAACGAGACATCGTTTCCTCGATGTTCCACATGAATGACGAACGTGGGCGACGCGATCTCATTCGGGTCCAGACCGAGCCCTCGAGCGAGCCCCCGGGCCAGACGGGTCTTCCCCGATCCAAGGTCACCCTCCAACGCGAGAAACACCGGACGTGCGCAGGTCTCTGCGAGGACCTCACCGAGTCGCTCGGTGCCGTCCTCGTCATGGGTCTCGGTGCGGATGAATCTGTCAGGTTCGGACATGTCGGAGAGAGTGTAACTTCGGCCGGAGATCAAGATCCAGCATGTTCCCATCCGAGATCGGCAATGCTCCGTATCGAGCCGTCCACCTCGAGTTCGACGGCACCTGGAGCATTCGGGGCTTCGATAAAACGTCCGATCACGGTCACCGGGAGACCGTGGAGCATCGCCGGTGGTTGGCGGCGGCACGCGAAGAGCAGTTCGTAGTCCTCTCCGTCCCCGACCGCTTGTTCCCAGCCGCATCCCGGGTTGCAAGGGAGCGTGGCCGCGTTGATTCGAACGTTGAGACCGCCCGCAACGGCGAGACGGCCTGCATCCCGGGCCACCCCGTCGGACACATCCAGCATTGCCACCAGATCCGGACCGAGCAATCCGGCCAGTTCGATCGCTTCCTCGATTCGTGGTGGGAAGTCGAGGTGGCGCCCGCCGCCAGCCGGGTCAAGGCTCCCACCCAGTCGTCCGGTCACCGCCAAGAGATCACCGACTTTGGCGCCGCTCCGCGAGATCACCCGGTCGAGTGGAAGGGTGGGGACTGCCAGAATCGTGACCGTGACCACATCCGCCGAATCCTCGTGGACATGAGTTGCCAGATCGCCGCCGATCAAGGGGGCGTCGAAGGCGAGTCCGGTTTCGTGGAGGCCCGCATGGAGTCGCTCCGCCCAGTCATGACTTCGCCGGGGCGAGAGTGACGCCGCGGCGATCGTGGCGATCGGTCTCGCCGCCATCGCGGCCACGTCACTCAGATTGCGAAGCACCGCCTTGCGGCCGATGGCATGCGGATCCTCATCGGGTCTCACATGACGCCCCACGACCACCTGGTCCGTGGCAACCAGCATGCGGCTCGAAGAGCCCAGTCCGATCATCGCCATGTCGTCGCCGGGCGAAAGCAGAACTCGATCCGAAAGGCCGCGTCCGAGACGGTCGAACCTCAAGTGGAGTCGCGATTCGGAGAGTGGTTGTTCCTTCATGGGTTCACCTTGCACGTGGCGAGTTCGCGGAGGATCGCGGCGTGTCGAGCCGTCGCTCCCTGTCGGGTCCGGATGAAGTTCCGTCCATCCTCCACCAGTTGCTCGGCGAGATCTCTATCGAAAAGCAGACCCTTGATTTCGTCTGAAAGCCGGTCCGAAGTCGTCTGTACCAGACCGCCCGCCCGAAGAAGGTCCGTCGCGATCGCGGCAAAGTTGGTGACGTCCGGACCGACGATGGTCGGTTTCCCCAACGCGATCGGTTCGATCATGTCCGAACCGCCGAGATCACCGAACGTCCGCCCGATCACCACGACGTCGGCGAGTGCATAGGCCATTCGGAGTTCGCCGATGGTGTCGAGAAGGAAACGATCGCTCTGGCTTCCCGTATCGCCTCGGCTTCTCCGAGCGCATCCGGGAAGATCCGCGGCGGCATCGTCGAACCACTCGGGTCTTCGGGGAGCACAAAGCAGTTGGACGCCGTCTCCTACCGCTTCGTGAAGCATCGCGTGTTCGATCGGCGCCGTGCTTCCCGCTACCACCAGTGGTCGATCCCTCACGATTCCCATGGCTTCCGCGAGCGCCTCCGCACCAGGTACCTCGTCTGCGATTCTCGCGGTATCCCATTTCATATTGCCCGTGACCTCGATCCGGGCCGACGGCATGCCCATCGATCGGAATCGAGCGGCGTACGTCTCGTCCTGCACCGCGGCGATGGCGAGCCGCCCGAAGAGTCGTCTGGCGATTGGAGTGATGCGGGCGTAGCGCCGATGACTTCGCTCGCTGAGCCGGCCGTTGACCACTGCCACCGGGATTCCACGTTTCGCGGCTTCTCTCAGGAAGTTCGGCCAGACTTCGAGTTCCACAAGGCCGATCGCATCCGGTCGAACCCGATCGAAGAGTCTTCGGACGGCGCCGCTCGTATCGAAGGGGTACCGGACGACTGGACACCGCCCTTCGAACAGCGCCATGGCTCGCGCGAATCCCGTGTCCGTGGTGGTGGCGACGACGGGTTCGATGGCGGGTTCGCCGGCTTGCAACTGGTCGACGAGTAGATCCGTGGCGTTGACCTCACCCACCGAGACGGCGTGGAGAAGCACCCGGCGGCCAGTCGCCTTCGGGAGATCCTCACCACGCCCGAAGCGGGCAGGCCAGTCGGTCCGTATCTTGCCGGTCCTGATCATCCGAGGAAGCCACACCGGGCTCGCGGCGATCGCGGCGGCAAGATAGGCGGCGTCGATGGGACGCGGCATCGGGAGTCAGCCAGCCGGGTTTGGGTTGGAGGAAGGCGCCGTCTTCGCCAGATTTCGCAACAGCGACATCATGAAGTTCGGCGAGTTAGCGCCGTAGGAGAGGTTTGCAACCTGTCCGTCAGGTCGAACATAAAGAAGCTTTGGAATTGTGCTCTGGGTGTCGAAGGGTGCGATCGCGGCTCTGAACTGTGGAGTGACCATGAATTCGAGGATGCCGGGGCTCGGCGACTTTTCGAGATATCGCGTGACGGTCGCTGCCCCGCCCTGGTCGACACTGACGCCGACTACGGTCGCGATCTCCGAGAGCGCCGCCTCGTTCTCCTTGAGGATGGACCGGACCTTTCGGCACGGGCCGCACCAGGTGGCCCATACTTCAACGAGCATTGGTCGCCCCGCGTAGGCCGCGAGCGTGGTCTCGTTGCCCTTTAGATCGATCAACGGCACGGCGAACATGCCCTGAGCGATGGCTTGGGTATCGGAAGCCTCGGCCGGAACGGTCGTCGTCACCGTGGCACCAGTCGTCCCGGGATCGCTGCAACCCGATCCGGTGACCATCGAGACCATCGAGACGATGGAGGCACACGTCGAGCAGGCACCGGTGGTGCCCATCACGGCCACGTACCCCGTCGCAACGGCCGGAATGAATGCGATCGCGAGCACGGTCTTGAGAATCGGCATTTTGACCAGACTCCAGAGAGAAAGAAGAAACCGGACCTGTCGAGGATAGTCGGTTCAAAGTCCTGGTGGACTTGGGAGATTCCGACTTCACGCGCAATGGCCTTCTACATTGCCAGATCGGCCCATGGTCAAGGTCCGGAACGCGGATATCTTGATCAACATGGATTCCGGATCGACCTCTCAGCCAAGTTCCGAACATGAATCTCGTCGTTGGAGGATTCGGATCGATACGGGCGGCACCTTCACAGACTGTCTGGCGAGCCCACCCGGAACCGATGTCGGTCCGCTGAGCAGAGTGAAAGTCCTCAGTTCGGGACGGGTCCGAGGTCGACTCGTCGAGGGACGTGTTCAAGTTCCGCGAGGCCTCGAACTTTTGGTCGGAGCGGTCGTCAGGCGGCTCGACGACGACCGGGCGATCGGTCGGCTTTCGGCTGACGCCCGATTGGATAATGCCAGGTTTTCGGTCCTCGACAATCCGACGATCGAGCTCGATCCGGGGATGGATGCCCCCCGGCTCGCGATGCATCTGGCTACCGGGACACCACTTGGCGAAGATCTTCCGCCGATCGAACTACGAATCGCCACGACTCGTGGAACCAACGCATTACTCGTCGGTGTGACGGGGCGAGTGCTGTTGATCACCAATCGGGGTCTCGAGGATCTCGCGGTGATCGGTGACCAGAGCCGGCCAGACCTCTTTGATCTGAATGTTCGTCCGCCGCGCCTTGAACCTGCCGCAGTCTTGGGGATTGATGCCCGGCTGGACGCGGACGGCATCGAACTCGTTGCACTCGATATCGCCGAGGTCCTCTCTTCGGTAGAGACTCGAATGGACTCGGCCGAGGGAGGCTTCGACGCCATCGGAATCTGCCTCATTCATTCGTGGCGAAATCCAACCCACGAGACTCGACTGGCCGACGCGATCGCGGCTCGCTTCCCTCTTCTGCGTCTCTCGGTCGGCTCCGTCTGTTCGCCGGACATCCGGTTAGTCCCGAGGGTTCGAACGGTGGTCGCCGACGCGGCACTGGCGCCGGTCATGCAGTCGTTCCTTGATGGCCTGGGTCTCGAGACTCCGAAAAGTCGCGTGCTCGCGATGACCAGCGGCGGCGGGTTGGTAGACGCGTCGGTCTATCGACCGTCCGAGAGTCTGCTGAGCGGTCCGGCTGCGGGAATGGTCGGGGCCATCGCCACTGCGGCGCGAAGCAACGCCCATCGAATCGTCGGCTTCGACATGGGCGGCACGAGCACCGATGTCGGACGGGCTGAACGGGTCGCGGATCTTCGCGATGTCACTCAGGTGGGAAGTGCGACCGTTCGAACCCCCTGTGTCGATCTGCATACGATCGCGGCCGGTGGCGGATCGATCTGTCGCGTGAGCGAGGGAAATCTTCAGGTCGGTCCCGAGTCGGCAGGCGCCGCGCCCGGCCCGGCCTGTTTCGGGGCCGGCGGTCCCTTCACCATCACCGATGTCAATCTTCTCCTCGGCCGAGCCGACCCGGCGCGTTTTGGCGTTCCACTGATGCTCGAGCATGCCGAAGCTGCGATGGACGCCGTCGCCGCGAGCACCAGTCGGTCTCGCGAAGACCTCCTCCAAGGCTTCGTCGCACTTGCCGACGAACGAATGGCCGAAGCGATTCGAACCGTCACGACCCGACGCGGTGAAGATCCAAAGGAACATGTTCTGGTGGCGTTCGGCGGCGCGGGTGGGCAGCACGCCTGCGGTGTGGCCGCCCGACTTGGCATGCAACGGGTGATTGTCCCCTCGGACGCGGGGTTGCTCAGTGCCGTGGGCCTCCATGTGGCGGTTCGTGAGCGAGCGGTCGAGGAAGCCGTGCTCAGGCCGATCGAGGAATTCGATCCCGGTCCCCGGCTTGCTGAGGTGGAGCGAAGCGCTGTCGGTGCAGCACGAGAGGCAGGCGTCGAACATCCGGTAGTTCGGAGACGTCAGATGCGCTGTCGCCTTGTCGGCCAAGACTCGACCATCGATCTCGATCTCGACCATCCACAACCAAACGTCGCGTCGGATGATCTGCGGAGGATGTTCAGTGAGGCCTACCATCGGCTCTACGGGCATCGGCCACCGGATCGACCGATCGAACTTGCCTCCATCCGGGTGTTCGCGGGGGATGCTTCCGGCGAAGACCCGCCTCCTCCGGAGTCGGCTGCAACGACGCCCCACCGGCTGCGCGAGGATGGTCACTCGATCGATCGAAGGACGCTCTCGTCGTCAAAGGTCGTGCATGGCCCAGCGGTAATCGCCGACGACACCAGCACGATTTACGTTGCCATCGGTTGGGTCGCCACGGTTGATGAATCCGGGGCGATCGTGTTGGATCGGAATGATTCGGAGGCGGTCGGAATCGAGGGTGCCGCGGCCTCCGAGATCATGGCGTGTCGCCTGGAGTCGATCGCTCTTGACATGGGCGAGACCCTTCGTCGGACCGCGCTCAGCGTGAATGTGAAGGAGCGGCTGGACTATTCGTGTGGGATCGTCGACTCAGAGGGCCGGTTGGTCGTCAACGCGCCACACCAACCCGTCCATCTCGGCGCCCTCGGCGACTGCGTCCGAGCGGTCACGGCGGAATTGACCTTGCATCCCGGAGACGTCGCCATCGTCAACCACCCCGGATTCGGGGGCTCGCATCTGCCCGATCTCACGGTGGTGACCCCGGTGTTCGACCCCGACGGCAAGTGTTTCGCCTACGCCGTGAACCGGGCCCATCACGCGGAGATCGGCGGTTCGCGGCCGGGGTCGATGCCGCCAGATGCTCGGTTTCTGGTCGAAGAAGGCGTGGTGATCGCACCGATGAAGATCGTCGAGCAAGGGGTGACGCGCTTCGACCTTTTTGAACGTCTACTCACGGGCGCCCCTTTTCCGTCACGAGCGGTGGCGGACAATCTCGCGGATCTTGCTGGTCAGCTGGCCGCCAATCAACTTGGGGCCGAGCGGCTCGCGGCTCTTCTCTCGCTTGTCGGTGTGGAGCGGTTCGCGTCGGACCTCGATTCACTTCGAGATCGATGCGCGTCTTCAATACGGCGGCTTTGTCAACGGCTCGATGGCATGAACCGGAGCGTCACGGAACGACTTGATGATGGAACCCCGATCGTGGTGCGGGTCCGGTCGAAGTCAGGCCGATTGAGCATCGACTTCACGGGTTCAGGCGCCGAGCATGCGGGGAATCTCAATGCACCTCTCGCGGTGGTTCGGGCCGCGGTGCTCTATGTGCTCAGGGTCGTGGCCGGCGAGGATATTCCACTTAATGAAGGGGCCATCGATGCGGTCGAACTGGTGTGTCCGCGAGGTTTCTTGAACCCGTCCTTCAGCGGTGATCCGAGGAGTGACCCCGCCGTCGCGATCGGGAATACGGAGACCAGTCAACGGGTGGTCGATACGCTTCTCAAAGCCTTCGAGATCGTGGCCTGTAGTCAGGGGACCATGAACAACCTGCTCCTGGGGAACGAACGATTCGGGTACTACGAGACGATCTGCGGCGGCACCGGGGCTGGAGCCGGCTTCCAAGGATGCGACGCCGTTCACAGCCACATGACCAACACCCGGTTGACCGATCCGGAAGTGCTCGAGCATCGGTATCCGATTCGACTGATCAGGTTCGAAGTGCGAAGAGGCTCGGGCGGATCCGGGATCACTCGGGGTGGCGATGGTGTTCGGAGAGTTCTTGCGGCGTTGTCACCGTTGTCCGGTTCGTTGCTGGCACAACACCGCGTCGAACGTCCTTACGGCCTCGACTCCGGGGACTCGGGATGCTGCGGCGAAGCCAGAATCATTCGGCACGGCGGAACGACGGAGGAATTGCCGGGGATCAGTGCCTTTGAACTGGATTCAGGTGATCAACTCTGGATCGAGACGCCGGGTGGTGGTGGCTGTGGTGACGCCGGAGGACCTGTGCCGGGCATGGACTCTTCGCTGGGATGGCTGGGATGACTGGGATGATCTTCCTCGTCCAAAGGCTCTTGCGAAACATCGATGGATCCCCAAAAGGGACCGTCGACCCTCTCGGCGTGAGCCGAGGATCGACGGAATATGTGCCCTATATATAAACGGTGTCGTGCGCGGATCAGGCGCGACGACGGCGACCTGCGAGTCCGGCAAGGCCGAGCAACGCAAGAGCGCCTGGAGCTGGTACGGCCAACCCTTCAAGGTTGATGACGCCTGGCCCAGTTGTCGGTTTCTGCACCACCTTCACATCCATCCCATCAGGGACATCCAAGCCGTGCTCGGCCAGGACCGCCTTGGGAT
>CALFOM010000098.1 GCA_937919685.1 uncultured Phycisphaera sp. | reverse complement strand
GCGTGGTTCAAGCTCACCCACCGCGACATGGGACCGCGAGACCGTTACCTCGGACCCGACGTTCCAAGCGAGGCGTTGATCTGGCAAGACCCGGTCCCCGCCGCCGACCACACCCTCGTCGGCGATGACGACATTGCCAAACTCAAGACCGTCATGCTCGATTGCGGCCTCTCGCTCCAGCGACTGGTGATGACCGCGTGGGCGTCGGCGTCGACGTTCCGCGGCACGGACCGCCGCGGCGGCGCCAACGGCGCCCGCATTGGTCTCTTCCCGCAGAAAGACTGGGACGTCAACGAGCCCGCCGAACTGCAGGGAGCCCTCGCCGCGATCGAGAAGGTGAAAAACGACTTCAACGCCGCACAGGCGGGAGACACTCGGATCTCACTCGCGGATTGCATCGTGCTCGGTGGTGCCGCCGCCGTCGAGCAGGCCGCCCGCGATGCGGGCGTCGAGGTCACGGTCCCCTTCCGACCCGGCCGCACCGACGCGACCCAGGAGATGACCGACGCCCATTCCTTCGCGGTGCTCGAGCCCGCCTCGGACGGCTTCCGGAACCACGCGAATATCGAAGACCCCCGCCCCGGTGAGGCGATTCTCGTCGAGCGGGCCTGCCTGCTTACCCTCACCGCGCCGGAGATGACCGTGCTGGTCGGAGGCATGCGGGCGATGGGCGCGAACACCAATGGATCCCAACTCGGCATCCTCACGGATCGAGCCGGGGCGCTCACCACCGACTTCTTCGTGAACATTCTCGACCCAGGCATCGAGTGGTCGGTGTCGAAACGCTGCGAGCACTTCTTCGAAGGACACGACCGCGCCACCGGCGAGATGAAGTGGACTGGCAGCCGCGCCGACCTGGTCTTCGGATCGAACTCACAACTTCGGGCGCTCTCCGAGGTGTACGCGAGTGACGATGCCACCGAGAAATTCGCCCACGACTTTGTCAAGGCGTGGGACAAGGTTATGAATCTCGACCGGTTCGACTGAGCGATGGTCCGGATCGAACCCCATGAATGAAGAATCGCCGCCCCGTGGATCAATCCGCGGGGCGGCGGCTTCTTGAGAGGGGCACCGACGCCTGGAATCTCGGCAAGATCCACGCCAATCGACCGGCATCCGTCCACGGGCACGGCGATCCTGTCGATCGACCCGGCCGGTGATGAGACTGATACTCTGCCTCGATGACCTCTGAATCGAACAAAGCCGAGCGAGCAACGGCCCGTTGGCGGCAGACCCTCGAACAGGTCGGACAGGACTTGATCTTCCTCGCGGTGCTGGTCGGGATCATGCAAGTGACCCGCCTGATCCTCGTCTGGGCCTTCCGCTCCCGGCTGGAAGAGACCACCGGCCTGCTGGAGGTCTTCCGGGCCGCCTTGCGTGGTCTCCAATACGACGTTTCGGTCGCAACCTACCTCAGTCTTCCATGTCTGGCGGTGACTTTCCTGTGCCTGTTCGGGGATGCTCGAACCGCTGCCACCTGGGTTCGGAGAGTCTGGTCGACCATCGTGATTCCCACGTTGATCCTGGCCGGGATCATCGACGGAATCTACGTCGGAGAATTCCACCAGCAATTCAGCCACTTCATGTTTGGCGCAGGCGAAGGTTATCTCCGCCCCGTCCTGAAGACCGCCTGGAGTGAATACCACCTCGGCCCCTTCCTACTGCTCTTCGCATTCTTATCCGTCGTCACCATCTACGGATTCAATCGACTTCGTCGACGCGATTTGCATCTTCAATCACGCGTCATTTCCAGCACCCAACCCCCGGCGATCCGCATCATCTGCATGGCCTGTTTCGGCGGCCTTCTTTTCTTGTCGGCGCGCGGTTCGATCGAACGACGTCCGATTCAGACGAAGGATGCCGATGCGACTCCGGACACGGTGATGAACAGCCTCGTTCCGAATGCACCGTTCGCTTTAAAGAACGCCATCAGTATCCACCTGAAGATGAAGTCCTCGCGCGGACTCGCCCACTTCCTCGGTGACTCCACACTTCGCGACGCCGCGTCCGAACTCCATGGAACGCCGGTCGACTCAGTGGACGACGCCACACGACGCACCACCTCGGGTCCCAAGATCAAACGGCCTTCACACATCTTCTTCATCGTGATGGAAAGTGCCGACGGCTGGGCGATGAAAGATGAATTCGCGGGAATGCATCTGGCAGACGAGATGCGGAAGATCGCGAAGAACGGCGTCGCGGCATCCTTCTTCGCCTCTTCGGGACCTGGATCCATCGAGTCCATCGCGAGCCTGCTCACCGGCCACCCCGATGTCGGCGTCTCCACAAACTACAGGATCAATAGTCGCCAGACCTTCGCCACATCGCTGGCGCCGCAGATGGCGGCGATCGGCTATGAACCTTGCTTCTACAAGGGGAGCTTCCTGACCTTCCAAAGATATGGCGAGTTTGCGACCGAGCAGGGCTTCACGAGCGTGACCGGTGCCTCCCAGATTGGGCAGGAAATGGGGGCGAAAATGAATGAATGGGGCGTCGATGACGACGTTCTCTTCCGCAGCATCGAATCGAATGTGCCTGATCATTCAACCTTCAATTTTATCGTCTCTACCACATACCACCCTCCGTACGACCTCGATGTCTTCGCACTCGGATATCCCGTCACCTCGCCACCCACGGACCTTGCGGCGCCTTGTTCAACCTGCACGCCGAAGTTCCTCCAGACGGTCGGACACGCCTGGTTCGCGGATCGCGCTCTGGGTGAATTCGTCGCCAGAACCTCGAAGGCACACCCCGAGGCGCTCTTCATCATCACTGCTGATCACTGGTCACGGCGATTCATCAACGAGCGCCCGACGTTCGAATTGAAGACCGAGATCCCACTCATCATGTTCGGCCCCGGAGTGCTGGAAGGATTCGTTCCTGATTCCTTCTTCGGCTCTCATCTCGACATCGCCCCGACGTTGATCGAATTGATCGCGCCCGAAGGACACCACTACAATTCATTCGGACGCGACATGTTCGCGGCCGAGGAGTCTCCATTTTCGATCGCCGCCAATGGACTGATGGGCGATGGATTCATGGTCAGTCACGACGGACGCCGAGGGTTTCGATGGGACGACGACGCGACCGATCCATCAATGACCGAGGAGATGGCAGCCTGGGGACGTTCTCTGCAATCGCTCGCCTGGTGGCGGATCATGCGACAGAGCGATTTTCTCGCAGAAGATCTCGCGAAAGAATCACCGAAAAACAATCCGGCACGCCATCCGAAGGCCGAGAAGATTCAAGAACCGAGCCCCGAGATCGGATCCTGACCTAGACGTCGGGCGGGGCCCACGTTCGTCCATCGTCGCCGCCGAGATCCACCTTCGATGAAGGTCGGAATGCTCGGTCCCGACCAGACCCGATACCATCGAACTCATCCTGAATTCGAGAGACGACTGCGGAGACACCACGATGCGAGCGAATACGCTTCGATCCACCACGTCTGGCCTGCTGGCCTTGTTCATCATCACAACTTCGCTCGTCGCCTCGGCCGCTTCGCCGCCCGCCGGCGAATCGGAAGAGCCGACATGGCAGCGCGGGAACACCCATACCCACACCCTGTGGAGCGACGGCGATGCGCCACCGGAAACGGCCATCGCGTGGTACGTCGACCACGGCTACGACTTCCTGGTGCTCAGCGACCACAACATCCTCCAGAACGGCGAACGATGGTTCGACGTTGCGGAAGACGGCCGACTCACCCCGGCCAAAGTCGACGCGGTCGAGGCTCGCTTCGGAGAGGACTTCCCGGAAGTCCGTGATCATGAAGGCCGGTCGCAAATGCGACTTCGACGTCTCGACGAGCTCAAGGACATGTTCGATCGGCCGGGAGCGTTCGTCCTGATCCCCGGCG
The DNA here is from genome assembly GCA_937919685.1 of uncultured Phycisphaera sp. Taxonomy (GTDB): domain Bacteria; phylum Planctomycetota; class Phycisphaerae; order Phycisphaerales; family SM1A02; genus UBA12014. The sequence continues at coordinate 1,305 of CALFOM010000098.1, read as the reverse complement.
AAGAAGTCACTTCCTCTCATCGGCTGGCCCAGATCCATATCAACGCGATCAATGTTGACGAGGTGATCCCCCCGCAGAAATCGGACTCGGTCCAAAATACGATCCAGGCAAATCTCGATGCGATCATTGCGTGGGGCGAAGCCAACGGCCGCCCGGTCTTCGCTCATCTCAACCATCCGAACTTCCGGAAGTCGCTCGGAGCGTCCAACCTGGCAAACATGAAGGGCGAGCGGTTCTTCGAGGTCTACAACGGACACCGAAGCGTCGAGAATGAACGCGTTGACAATCGACCGTCCACGGAGGAGATGTGGGACCTCGCACTGATCGCTCGTCTCGCGAAGGGCGCAGGCGATGGCGGCCTGCTCTACGGGATTGCCACCGACGACGCCCACGATCATTATCAAGCCGACGCGGTCTCCGTCCCCGGCCGTGGCTGGGTCATGGTCCGCACCCCGAATGCCGACGCCGACGCGATCGTCACCGCGATGCGTCGCGGCGACTTCTATGCGTCGAGCGGCGTCGAACTCTCCGATGTCCGTTCGGACCCCCGTACCTATGCCGTCGACATCGCCACCGAGCCCGGGGTCACCTACGTCACGGAGTTCATCGGAGCGATGGTCGGGAATGGCGAGGTTGAGCCGACCGCCAGAGTGCTCGCGATCAGCGATACCGATCCGGCGGTCTACGAATTCACGGGGCATGAACTGTACGTTCGAGCTCGGGTGAGAAGTTCACGTCCCCATCCGCGGCCCTACCAGGCCGGAGATTCGGAGATGGCCTGGACGCAACCGGTCACCGGCAGCGGCGCCGCCAAGCTCAAGAAGCCGGCAGCGACCGGAACGACCACCGAACCCTGAGCCCGATTGTTCAACCCATCGGCTCTGCAGCCCGAGCCAGCAGCGGATGAAAGCGGCCGCCGAGTGGCGTACCGATTCCCAAGGGCGGCTGACCGGCGAGCAACGGCTCTTCAGTCATCGAGCACACTCCGTCTCGAACCACGTTGAGCACGGCAGCCCGTCGTGGGTGTTCGGTTCGGTTTGGACCCGACCCGTGCAAGAGCATCGGGTGATGAAACGTGCATTCGCCGGCCTTCAATTCGATGGCGACCGGATTTCTCATCGCCTCGCGCTGCTGGTCATCGAGCACGTCGTCGACCGCATCCATGTCACCGACCAGGCCGGTCTTCGGGAGCAGGCTCCATCGATGGCTGCCGGGGATGTACTGGAGACACCCGTTGTCGATCGTGGCGTCATCCAACGCGATCCAACAGGTCAGATGTCCGAGCGGTTTCGTTCGCGTCCAGTA
>CALFOM010000097.1 GCA_937919685.1 uncultured Phycisphaera sp. | reverse complement strand
ACGACCTCGACCGGCTCCTTCGCGACTGGCACGATGAGAACACCGCTTCGGCTCGCGCTGGGCGTGATCGCCTGCTGAAGTCGGTGACTGCGGAGGATGCCCCGATCGGGCGTATCGACGCCGATACTCCGAGGCCGAAACCAGACACCGAAACCAATCGTCGCCGGACGGTACGACGCCCGCTTGGTGGTGCATCACTCTTCTCCGGAAGTGGGCTCGCCGCCGCGGCGCTCTTCGTGGTGGTCGGTGTGTTGGCGGTGCTGGTGCTTCAGCCCTCGCCGAACGTAGCGTTTGCCCAGGTGGTGCAGGTCCCCGAAGGTGGTCGACTTGACGCGTTCGCGCTGGATGGCGAGGTGATCGGCCCCTGCCCGCTTCGTGGCACCGATGTCGATGTTGAAATAAGCGGACCGATGATTCGCGTCTCCCTGGCGCAGACCTTTGGAAACCCCTACGACACGCCGATCGAGGCGGTCTATACGTTTCCGATGTCGCATCGTGCCGCGGTCGATCGCATGGTCATGACGGTCACGTCGCCCGACGGCGACGAGCGGGTGGTGGTCGGCGAAATCAAGGAACGCAACCTTGCCCGCGAGATCTACGAGGCGGCGAAGGATGCGGGATATGTCACGAGTCTCCTGGAACAGGAGCGACCGAACATCTTTACCCAGTCGGTCGCGAACATCGAGCCCGGCGCGACCGTGAAGGTTGAGATCGGCTACGTCGAGGTGCTGCTCGCCCGTGACGGCGAGTATGCCTTCGAGTTTCCGACCGTGGTCGGACCCCGGTACATCCCAGGCGTCTCGAACACCCCTTCGACCGGCCTTCCAGAAGGTGCCGTGCCACGTCGCGGACTCGTGCTTCGAGGCCCCTGCACCATCGTCCCCTTCGGCAATCAGGAAGCGTGGGCGGAGTTTGGCGAACGTTCGGACCAGGGGTTCGACGGCCTGACCTTCGCGAAGTGGATGCGTGATCGGAGTACCTCCGAGGCCTCGGCGTCTTCCGCAAGTTCCGACGGCCTAGAGCGTGCCAAAGCCCGGACGTACTGGACCGAGAATCGTCTGTTTCAGGCTTTGTCGACCGCGACGCGGATCAAACGGCCCGTGTCCCTCGACATCGATTCCCTAGAAACCCGTCATCAACTCGCCGCGACCGGCATGGTCGAGTATCTCTCCCCCGTGAACAATGGCGATACCCCGGACACGCGGATCGACCACGTCAAGTTGGAGGAGTTCACGCTTTACCACGACGGTGATCGGACGGACCGCGGTCTTGGATCGATCAATGGTCGATGGTTCGCCTGGCACCTGTCCGAGACCGTCGAGACCGGGGGCGGATTCGCCGAGCCGACCGATCAGGTCCCGGACGCAGACCGAATTACGCCAATGCCGGTGCGTCCTCCGATGCGAGCCGGACACGACATCGCGATCGAGGTGCGAGTCGACACTGGCGGCATCCCGATCACCTCGATCGATGCACCCTTGCACGAAATCGTCGAGACTCGGGACGGACCCGGTCGAATCAACATCTCACTCGCGAACCGTCGGGAGATTCCCAATCGCGACTTCGTACTACGTTGGCGGCTGAAGGACGACGCGATTACTGAAAGCGTGTTCACCCACGTCGCACCGGGAATCTTCACGGCCGCCGGCCCGGAACTTCAACTCGACTCCGCGATTGTCCCTGGCGGATATCTGAGCATGGTGATCGCCCCGCCCGCCCGGGTTGAATCGAAGGAGATCCGCCGACGTGAACTGGTCTTCGTCCTCGACACCTCGGGTTCCATGAGCGGTTTCCCGATCGAGAAGAGCAAGGCCGTGGTCGCGCGGTCGATCGACGCGATGCGTGACGGCGACACCTTCAACGTGATCACATTCGCGGGCAAGACGTCTGTCCTCTGGCCTGATCCGAAGCCAGCCACCCCGGAGAACCGCGAGGCGGCCCGGCAGTTCATCGAGGGCCTCGCCGGCGGCGGCGGGACCGAAATGATGGACGCGATTCGAACCGCGCTTAATCCCACTGGTTCGTCCTCGGATCATCGATCGCCCGCCGAGCTTGCAGATCTTCCGGCGGATGGTCGAATGGTTTTCGTCGAAGCGCCGTATTCCGCCATCGACCGTGGTGACGGTTCGACCTGGCTCGTGGTGCGGGACGGCCTTCGAATCCCGATGGAACTTCCCGTGTCGCTTCCGACCGTCAAGGACGGCGACCCCCTGGTCGCCTTCGAGGGTCGCTGGTCGACGGTGGAAGGCGTTCGCCGTTACGACGTCGCCATGGCTTCCTTCGCGGAAGCAGAAACTGTCCCGCCGCTTCGAATCGTGATGTTTCTGACCGACGGGTACGTCGGCAACGACCAGGGCATCATTCAGGCAATTCGAGATAACGCCAAGTCGACTCGGGTGTTTTCGCTCGGAATCGGTAACAGCGTCAACCGGTATCTACTTGATTCGATGAGCCGGGAGGGCCGGGGTGCGGTCGAGTACGTCTTACTTGCCGACGGTGCCGACGAGATCGTGGAGCGACTCGCAAAGCGCATCGAATCACCATTGCTCACCAATATCGAAGTCGTGGTCGAAGGCGTCGAGGCATTCGAAGTGCTTCCTCAGAACCCACAGGGACTGCTGCCCGACCTTTTCGATGCGGCCCCGATCATCCTTCACGCGAGGTACCGACCATCGGCGGATGGGCCCGTGCAAGGTGTGGTGCGAATCACCGGCGAGACCGCCACCGGTCCGTACGAACGTCGGATTCCAGTGGTCTTTCCGTCGTCCAACGATGACAACGCGGTGATCGCGACGCTGTGGGGTCGAGCGAAGGTCGACGACGTTCTTGCCCCGCATCTCGCCGCGGTCGAAAACGGCTCGGTCCCATCCGCCATCGAAGCCCAAGTCGTCGCCCTTGGCGAGGCGTATTCGATTGTCACGCCGTTTACAAGTTTCATCGCGGTCGAGAAGTCACGAGTGGTGGTCGGCGGCCAGCCGATGCTCGTCGACATCCCGATCGAACTTCCAGAAGGAACCAACTGGGACGGATTCTTCGGAGAAGATTGCCCGCCGGTGGTTCTGGAGAATGCGATTCGTTGCGGGGTCGTGGTGTTGCCAGCGCGAATCGACGGCGGCCGGGACGTCGGACTTCAAGATGAGTCGTTGGAAATGGATCAAGATGCGTCGTTGGGAATCGTCACCGATTTGAAGGCTGAATTATTCTTCCAGAAGGGCGAGGCGAACGCCGATGCGGTCGCTCGACCGGAGCAGTCACGGGCGTCGAAGCGGAGCCAGGACCCAGCCGGATCGATCGTTGGCGGGCGTGCAAGACGTGAGTTGTCTCGAGAGTCCTCCACCGCGACTCGATCGTTTTCTGCGGCGACGGCCACACCAAGCCATGAAGGGCTCAACCGAACACCTTCGCGCGGTTTCGGTGGCACTGGAGGCGGCAGATTCGGTGGTGGTGGCGGTGGAAGTGGAGGCGGCAGATTCGCTGGGGGTGTCGTCGGCACGACGGGAAATGCTCCGGAGCCCGCAGCACCATCGGGCGGTGCGCCATTCGGAACGACCCTCGCCGGGCAAAGTGCCGATCTCGGCGAAGATCGAAAGAACATTGACTCGCCCATCGAGGGTGGCGTGGATCTGGCAGCTCCGGAGGACGTGGCGGTTGACGATCTTAAGGCGGCCGATCTTCTTGACGCCGTCGAAGCAGCGGAACCTGAGCCGTCACTCGACCCATCACTCAAACCATCACTCGATATGGATCGACTCTGGAAGGTCTTGGATCGTCGATTGCTCCTGCTGGGATTCGGCGCCGACCCATCGGTGGTGCCCGGCCTGCCGGCTCACCGGCTCGATGGTTCACCTTGGATCAAGAACGGATCCGTCGAAGTCACGCTTCGGGTCAATGGCGAATCACCTCTCGATCAAGGGGAACAATTGAAAGCGGCCGGTCTGGTGATCGAAGGCAGCGACGCGTCGGCCAACATTCTGGTCGGACGAATCTCGATCGATCGTCTTTTCGATCTGGCAGAACTCGCATTCGTGCGTCGTGTGATGCCGACCAGCGGGAAGTGAGATACGCCCGTGAAAAAAGCACGCCCGTTCGTCTCTATAGGGAGAAGGACGGGCGTGTTTGTTTCTCGAAGGGAGTGAATCATCGCGGTCGGCGTGGACTCACTCGAAGCTCATGCGAATTTTTAGAGTGCTCTTCAAGATGCCGCCTTCCCGAATCGCCGCATTGATGTCGACGACGACTCGACCATCGACCAATGAGGAATCCGCGGTCACCGAGACGTCGAATGAATCGCCGAGGACTTCGATGGCCCCGGACTCTCCGATGGTCAGGAGGATCCGAGGCTCGCTGATCACTCGCGGCGGGTCGGTTGTTCGACTCACGACCATCGCGAGGTCGAGTTGATCGTCTCCGACTCGGGTGCCGGTCGCGGTGAGTTGCCATCGATCGATGGCAACGGAGGCGTCACTTCCTTTGGAGAGGTTCGTGGATGGTGCCTGCGCGGCGCTGCAGCCGGTGATCAGGGCAGCTCCGAGGGCAAGCAGGCTGGAAAGATATCTGTTTTGGCGCATGATCCACACTCCTTGTGTTTGGTATCTCAAAAAGCGGCCTGATCAACGGAGCAAAACGATGATGACGGCCGCACCGAGCATCAGAAAAGAGAAGCCCAGAAGCATCCAGCGCGCAGTGCCCGGTTGCTTCATCGCTCCGACCATGATCGGTATTGCAAGGAGGACCAGCATGACGTCCCAGCCGAAGGGGTCTCTTGCATCGGCATCGACGGCGTCTTGGACTTCATCGTTCGAATTGAGAATGACCGCCGCTTCACCGGCGCGGACGGGGTCGGATGGATCGGCGCGACTGGAAAGTTCCACGCCGTTGGGAAGCATGATCTGCATGGACCCGTCCTCGGCGGTCTCAAGATGGAACTTGGCGACCTCTCCTTCGAGCGGAAGTGGTCGATGCCCGCTGCCGCTCGGCGGGGGTGGAGGCGATCCGGTCCAGGATCGATTCCAGGCGGCGACGTTCTCGATTCGGTCGCCTCTGGCATGCGATCCCTTGAGGACATCTTCGACCTGAAGCGTGAAGGAGAACTGACGATCGATCCAGTCGCCAGTGGGTATCTCCACCACGGTCCGCTCGATCACCGTCGCGAGCACGATGTCCGTGGCACCCTCCTGCAGATCTTCAGTCGAGAGCGGCGCGATCTCCGCCCGGGCGATGGCCGGAACGGTCACGAGCGAAAGACCGATCAGAGCGACGAGGAGCATCACGCACCTCCGCGAACCCGAAGCGACTTCACGTGTGGCGGTGCAGTGCATCGGAGTCTCCAGTGGCGACAAGATCGGTTTCACAGTCTCTTCTTCGGCATCCCACCCGCTCGACGTTGACGGGAAGCAACTGAAACGGGTTTAGACGAACCGGTTGAAGACGCCCTCGAGCATCTCCTGTCGGCCGCTGGGCAGGTCGGGTTCGCCAATTCGGGCCGCCTCGTCACGAAGATCACCCAGCGTGGCGGTGCCTTCGAGGATGCGCTTGCCCAGTGGGCCGTCCCAGGAGGCGTAGCGATCCTGAATGAAAGCGTCTAATCCGCCGTCCTCCTGGATCTTCGACGCGATTTCGAGGCCGTGAGCCATGGCATCCATGCCGGCGATGTGACTGTGGAACATGTCGATGGGTTGGAAACTCTCGCGTCGTCGTTTTGCGTCGAAGTTGAGACCACCGGTCGTGAATCCGCCCATCTTCAGCACGCATCGCATGATCTGCGCCCCGAGAATCGGGTCGGTCGGGAAGTTGTCGGTATCCCAACCGTTGGTCCAGACGCCCATGTTGGCGTCGATCGATCCCAGCGCTCCGGCGTCCATCGACGTCTGGAGTTCGTGTTCCATGGTGTGACCGGCGAGCCAGGCATGGTTGGTTTCGATGTTCAACTTGAAATGCTCAAGCAGGTCGAACTCACGAAGGAAGTTGAGGCAGGTCGCGGCATCGGAGTCGTATTGATGCGTGGTCGGTTCCTTGGGCTTTGGTTCGATGTAGAACTGTCCCTTGAATCCGATGCGATGCTTGTGATCGACGGCGAGATGGAGAAGCCGGGCGAGGCTTCGTCGCTCCCGTTTCATGTCGGTGTTGATGATGGATCCATAGCCCTCGCGTCCACCCCAGAACACGTATCCCTCGCCACCGAGCCGGTGGGTTGCTTCGAGGGCGACCTTGACCTGGGCCGCCGCGTGGCAGAAGACGTCCACCAGAGGACTGGTACCGGCGCCAGATGCATACCGCTGATGGGTAAAAAGACACGCGGTACCCCAGAGCAGCCTGCGTCCACTCTTCTTCATCTCGGCTTCGATGGTTTCGACCACGGCCTCGAGGTTGCGCTCGCTCTCGGCGACATTCGCACCTTCCGGGGCGATGTCACGATCGTGAAAACAGAAGAAGTCGATGTCGATCTTCTCGAGGAACTCGAAGAAGACGCCGACTCGTCGACAGGCGTTCTCGACCGATTGCGTTCCGTCGTCCCAGGGGGTCTGGGAGGTTCCGACCCCAAAGGGATCGGCGAGCGGATTTCGCATGGTGTGCCAGTAGCAACTCGCAAAGCGCAGATGATCACGCATGGACTTGCCGGCGATCATCCGCTCCGGCTCGTACCGTCGAAATCCAAGCGGCTGGTCACCGTCGATCCCTTGGTAGGCGATCTTCCGGACATCAGGAAAGGCTTCGGTGGTCATGTCTCTGGCCTCTGCGGGTTTGTGGAAGTTCGCCTGCAGTCTATCCAGACCATCGCCGGGAGCGAGGTGCCACTCGTCATTCACATCTTGGGAAGTCGTTCCAGCAGCCCGACAGAAATGGCGCCATGTAGACCGATCAGAATCGCTTCGGCCGTGTCGTGACGGAGGTCGCCCTTTGGTTTTGGGATCTCGCTCCACCCAATCACCCGTCGCGCCAGGGCGTCGGACTCCCGCTTCGCGATCTCTCCGCTGCGCTGTTGTCGGGGGAGGAGAAGCGTCGGTCGCCAGTCATGGGCGTGGATCTGTCGAAAGTCGATACCGCGATGGGCGGCCTGCTTCTCCCAGACTTCTGCGATGTCGCCGCCACCTTCAAGCCAGATCCACGCCAACGGAGGTGCCTCGCGGAGGATAGACGTCACACCCCGCCGGAGTTCTGCCCGACTCGCGAAATGTTTTGAGCGATAGGACTGGAGCCGCCCGTCGGGCCCGTAGAGCGCAAGACCGGTTCGGAGGCCCATGTCCACGGCCAGTAAATGGCGTTGGGAGTTCGGCGGCGGGTTCAGTTGGATCGGGTTGGGACGATCCTTCGGTGGTTCATCCGCACGCTTGGACTGCTTTTGAATTGGTTCGCGTGAGCTCATTCGGATTTTGCATCCGAGGCCAGATCCGCGGCCCGCATTACCCGCCTTGGTACGCCGGGGCCTTCGAACTCTAGCGACAGGGATCCATCACCGGTCGCGTTGAACCACTCCACACGGATCGGATGCCATCCTCTGGCGAGGGGGAGGGAAACGGTCTTTTCGATCGGACCGTGCAGGCCGTCGTTGTCAATGTCCGGATCGTTCTCACGGATCGCACCGATCGAGAGGCGACTTCCATCATCACTTGCGAGGTGGAATTGATACACCCCGGTTTCGCGGATCCGGAGGAAGCCGGTAAAGACCAGGCAGCAGTGTTCGTCACGGGTTCGAGGCTCGATCGAGATGCGGTCGGCAGCGGTACGCTTCACCGGCGTACGGCCGGGAAGATCATGAAGGCTCTGCCACCCACCTTCGTAGCACTCGACGTTGAGCACACCGGGTCGAGTGGCGATCCAATCGATCGGATTGGCCGCAGGCTCCAGCGAGTCGGGATCAAAACGAATAAAACGCGCTTCGGCGATTGCGAGGCTCCGACGATCGTCTTCCCATGCGGCCGCCCGCAGATGGGTGTCGTCGGTGATCTTGATCGATCCACCCTGATATCGAATCGAGTCCTGGGTCGGTTCGGATCCGTCGACGGTATAGAAGATGCGGGCGCCGTCGCGATCGCCGGCAAGGTACGCCTCGGTGAAACCGAGGAACGATTTCTCCTTCGCGGAGATCACCACGCTCGGAGGCCCGGAGTACACGCCGACTTCCGCGAGGGTCGGACTGGATCTCGCATCCTCGATCACGACTCGGATTCGGTTCGCCATCACCGCGGGGAATTGGACGATTCGTCGATTGCCCACAGTGGTCCCTTGTGCGACCGTGGTCCAACCGTCGACGGTCCGGCATTGCACGCTGAATTCACGGATTCGTTGTCCAAGCGGGATGAATTCGCGAAGGACGACGTGATCGACCGGGCTTGGTTTCGCCAGTTCGATCTCGAGGGTCGTGGTGTCGGTGCCATCGGCGGCGGCCCAGTAGGTGGTCGGATCGCCATCGGTGGCGTATTCGGCCGCAAACTCGGAATCATCTCCGCCACGGGTCTGTTCACTCATCGCCGGTCGACCGGCCGCGAGGTTCTCTTGAAGGATCAAGTCGACCGCCGATCGGAGTTCGAGCACCGCAGCGGCATCGGTTTCGTGAACCAGGCCCCGGCGATCCACGGGGAAGTTGAGAAGCAGGTTCGCGCCGCGACCGATCGATCCGTACCAGATCTCGAGAAGTTGATCGAGACTCTTCACGTGGTCGTCCTGAGACTCGTGGTAATACCAGCCAGGTCGGATCGAGACATCGGCTTCGCCGGGAAGCCAATGGGTACCGCGTTCTTGGCCTTCGTTGAGTTCACGATTGCGTCCGGGAATTCCGGGGTAGAAATCGTCACGATTTAACGAGTTCCAGTTGGTCTCACCAACGATGCCGCGTTCATTGCCAATCCAACGAATGTCGGGGCCGGCGTCGCTGAAGATGCAGGCGTTCGGATGAAGCGATCGAACTACTTGGTGAAACATCGGAAAATCGTAGACCTGTCGTTTTCCGTTGGGTCCTTCGCCGCACGCGCCATCGAACCAGACTTCAAACACCGGACCGTAGTTGGTGAGCACTTCGCGGAGTTGCTCTGCGAAGTAGCGGTTGTAGGCATCACCGGTTCCGTACAGCGGGTTGTTTCGATCCCAAGGAGAAAGGTAGACGCCGAAGTCGAGACCGAACCGGGCGCAGCTCTCGGAGAGATCTTTCAGAACGTCTCCTGTTCCATCTTGCCAACGGCTCGACGCGACATCATGCTCTGTGACCGCACTCGGCCAAAGGCAGAAACCGTCGTGATGCTTTGCAGTGATGATGACACCGGTCATTCCCGCGTCTTTGAACACCCGGCACCACTGGTCGGTATCGAGCTCGGTGGGATGGAATGTCTCCGGGACCTCCTGCCCATGACCCCACTCGAGATCGGTGAACGTATTCATATTGAAATGCACGAAGGCGTACATGCCCCGCTGATGCCATTCGATCTGACGATCGCTGGGAACGGGAAGAAGCGGCGGCGGTGGCCCGGATTCGCCGCCGGCGGCCGATTCCGTTTCACTGGAGGTGAAGTTCGTGGTCATGAGCAACACTGAGAGAATGGAGAAGGCGAGCATCGCATAATCCTACGGCCCTACGGCGAAATCGTGGGATTCAGCAGAATCCGAAGGTCTTGGCGATGATCGCGCCCAGCGTGCCGCCGACGATCGGACCGACGATCGGCACCCATGCGTATCCCCAGTCGCTGTTCGTCTTTCCGGGAATCGGAAGGATTGCATGGAGGATTCGGGGTGCCAGATCACGCGCGGGGTTGATGGCGAACCCTGTGGTGCCTCCAAGGCCGATGCCGATGGCCCAGAGCAGACCGGCGATACCGAATGCGAACCACGACCATTCGTCGGTGATTTGCGATCCGATGTCCCGCTCCCAGGGCGAGGTCCCGAGGGAGAGGACGCCGAAGACGAGAATCATCGTCGCGATCGCCTCGCCCACGGCATTCCAAATCGGAGCGCGGATCGCCGGCGCCGTGCAGAAGCACGCTCTTTTGGCGTCGCCGTCCAAGGTCACCTTCCAGTGCGGCCAGAAATGCAGGATCACCAGAATCTGACCAGTGGCGGCGCCGAGCAGTTGCGCTGCGATGTAGAGCGGAACCTGTTCCCACGAGAAACTATCGATGGTGGCCAACGCGATCGAGACGGCCGGGTTCAGGTGAGCGTTGCTCTTCGCCGCGACCCAGATCGCCACGAAGAGGGCGAATGCCCAACCGGTGGCGATCGCGAGCCATCCCGCGCCCTCCCCCTTCGAACCCTTGAGAACGATGCTCGCCACGACGGCATTGCCAAGAAGGACGAGCACGGCGGTACCGAGGAATTCCGACCAAAAGAGTTCAGCCATGCCTGCAGTGGACCGGGCCAATTGCCGATTCGCAAGTCGTATCGGTCGATCACATCAAAAAGGCCCTCGCCACGTGGAAATGGCGAGGGCCTTCTGGTCATGTTCTGGTCGGTGGTCGAGTCGAGGTTCAGGCGTCAGGCGCTTTGACGGCTTCAAGACCGACGATGACCCGCACCTTATTGCCCAGCGAGCCGTTTTCGATGCCCCAGTTGTGGGCGAAGTCGCTGCGGTTGATGTCGAATTCCGCTTCGAAGCCGCATCGGCGACCGCGAATCTCGGCGGTACCGGTGAAACGGACCACTGCGATGACGGGCTTGGTGACACCGTTCATGGTGAGATCGCCGGTCACGTCCCAGACAGTCTGTCCGAGTCGTTCAACCGCGGTGCTCTTGAACGTCATGTTCTTGAACTCCTTCGCATTGAAGAAGTCTGGGCTCTTGAGATGCCCATCAAGCTTTGAGTTGCCGCTGTCGACGCTTTCGAGGTCGATATTGATGTCGAAGGCGAAGTGTTCCTTGCCTTCCGGCGTGAAGGTCACGGTGCCGGTGACATCGTTGAACCGACCCCAGAACAGGCCGGATCCCATGTGCTGGACACGGAACAATGCGGTGGAGTGAACAGAGTCGACGTCGTAGGCGCCGGCCGGCATGTCGGGAAGCGGCTCGAGCGTCGCGACGGCGCCGGGACTCGTGACGTCTCGAACGATTTCGGAAGACGTCTCCGACTCGCCGCAGAGCTCGTCGCAGAGAAGGAATGGCGAGGCGCTCGCAGCAAAGATGACTGCGGCACCAGCGACGATGCAGAGAGGACAGGGGCGAAAGGCCATGATCATTGACTCCGATGAAAGAAAGCTGAGAAACCGTGCAAGGAGGATACGCGAACACGCTTCTGAAAACGAGCGCGTCCCTGTCGAGATGACCCTCGGACGAGGTTGGACGTCACGCATCCAAAACGGGTCAAGACAGGATTTCTTGCCGGCGGAGGAGGCGGAATCCTAGAATATCGACGTGTGAACATCTCTTCCGGGAGGAGGTGGGGTCGACGGTTCGATCACTGGTCGGGATCCGGCTAGCATCAGTCTCAACGAATGGCTCGTGCTGCTCGCACTTTCCTGGAATCGCTCTGCCAGAATCACCTCCGCCATGTTCGAAGAGATCGCCAGTTACATGTTCATCGGGCTTGCGATCGCGGGTCTCTTGATCGCATGGCTCGGTTGGCGAGGCCGCCGGGGTGGCCGATGGTGTCCCGCCTGCCAGACGGATCTATCGAAGGATCTGTCTCGCACGTGCTCCTCATGCGGGTTTTCCTCGCCAAAAGAAGCGGCGTTCCACCTTCCTCGCTCCCGCTGGGGAATCGTGATCATCGGCCTTCTGGTCGTCTCCGTCGCGTCGGTCCTCTCGATTCGTGATGACCTGTCGGGATCGGTCCAGGAATTCATCGGGCCCGCCTGGGCGTTGGAGGAGCGGGTCGAACTCCCCGGCGGCTGGGTCGCCGAGATCCACCGATCCAATGACCTGGTTCTCACGAACTTGGATCGACGAGTTCGATTGATCCAGGGCGGCGAGATTCGCTTCGAGTGGATGGGCTGGTTCGCACGCTTCGGAACCGAGGATCCGACCACCGGAGAGACGGTTGGAATCGGTGAAGACATCGACCGTGACGGCACACCGAACCTCGTTATTCGGGCCAATGAAGACGGCGATTCCGAAACGTCGAGAGTTATTCTGCTTTCCCTCGCCACCCGATCGGGATTCCCTCGAATCAAAACCCTGGCCATCCTCCCGGACGGGTGGTTCATGGGTCTCGGAGGGGACTCTCGGCCTCGATACCAAGCGATCGATCAACTGGTCGAAGATCAATGGGGTCTCTCCGGAGCCGCCTCGAAGCCGACGCTCGTCTTGGAAAAAAGAGGAGGATCGACCTGGAACGTTGATCTTGACGCGACTCGAGCCCAACCCATGCCGTCGAGCATGGCGACGTTCGATGCCCGCACCGCGGTCGAAGCGGCCTTTGACGCCTGGTCAACTGGAGCGGATCCCCAACTCGGGGAACTTCTGGCGTTCGCCACTCACCTCGCCTATCGGGGACGAATGGATGAGGCTCGCGCCGTGCTCAGCGCCGCGTGGCCGGGGGACGAGGATTCGGAGCGGCTGAAGTTGTTCATGCGAGGGCCGCGCGATTCGGAGTTTCTCGACTACCGACCCGACCCGGCGTGGCGACTGAAGGCCTTCGACTTGGCGATCGAGCGTTCGCCACGGCGACTCGAGATCGAAGCGATGTCGCGAATGGGTCCGCCAACGTCGGATTCGTGATGGTCTTCGAGGGAGTATCCGAGCGGAAAAGCCATCTTCATCGCGATCCGCCCGGTATTCTCGATCTCGTTCGAGTGCGTCCGGATCGCGTGGACGTGATTCAGTAAATCCGGAGTCTCCATGTTTTCACTGATCAACGTCATCTTGCTGGGACTGTTCCAGACCTGGTCCATCGTGGTAATCCCTTGCACGGGAATCGACCAGAATGCCCCACCGCCGTCAACAGCGAAAGTCCCCGATGGATTCAGCGCGGAAGTGATCGCGACCGAGCCGCAGATTCAAGATGCGGTCGCGTTTTGGATCGACCCCGACGGAAGGCTGCTGGTCGCCGAGACCGAACGGACCAATCACGGCGCCATGGACAATCGATCCAGCCCCTGGCAACTCGAAGATGATTTGCAGTCCCTGACCGTCGAAGACCGCATCGCCTTCATGGAGAAATGGAAGGACAAGCGGGCCAACGGGATGGACTTCTATACCGAGAAGCCGGATCGAGTTCGTCGGTCCATCGATGCCGACGGTGATGGGATCTATGACACGTCCACGATCTTCGCGGGCCCGTTCAACGACGTCCCCGACGGCATCGGCGCCGGCGTCATGACCGTAGGCGACGAGGTCTGGTACACGAATATTCCCAATCTCTGGCGGCTCAAGGATGTCGATGGAGACGGCATCGCCGAAGTCCGCGAGTCGATCCAGAGCGGTTTTGGCGTTCGATTCGCGTTGTACGGCCACGACATGCACGGCCTCGCGCTCGGGCCTGATGGTCGCGTGTACTGGTCGATCGGTGATCGCGGCTACCACCTTGAGACGGCCGATGGCCGAGTGCTGGCAGATCCACGAGCCGGCGCGGTCTTCCGTTGTGAACGCGACGGATCGAACCTCGAGGTCTTTGCGACCGGTCTTCGCAATCCGCAGGAGATCGCATTCAACGAGGTCGGTGATCTGTTTACCGGCGACAACACGTCGGACTCCGGTGATCGGGCCAGAGTGGTCTTCGTCGCAGAAGCCGGCGAGACCGGTTGGACGATGGACTATCAGACACTCGACGGGGCGAACCTTCGTGGCCCCTGGGAACAGGAACGGATCTGGGAAGTGGTGACTGACGAGAACGTCCGGTTCCGCCCCGACTGGACGCTTCCTCCGCTTGCGCATGTCGGCGCTGGGCCATCCGGTCTGGCTCATCATCCGGGCCTCGGGCTTCCGAGTGAATTCGCGAATCACTTTTTCATGTGTGACTTCACGGGTTCGGCGCCGAACAGCAAAGTGTGGGCCTTCAAGGCGGTTCCGGACGGCGCGGGATACCGGATCGAGAACCCGCGGCCTTTCGCGACCGGCATGCTCAATACCGACGTCGCCTTCGACTGGGATGGTCGAATCCTGGTTTCGGAATGGGGCGGGGGTTGGGGAGCCACCGGCAAAGGCTCGCTCCATGCCATCACCCACCGAGACTCGGTGAACGACCCGCGAATCGCCGAAGCGAAGGCGATCGCCATCGCTGGATTTGATGACCTCGGGGTTTTTCGATTGGCAGAACTCCTTGCCAACGATGACGCCCGTATTCGTCAAAGGGCGCAGTTCGAACTGGCGGATCGTCGCGCGGTGGCAGCGCTGGTGGATGTCGCCCGATACGACGCTCGCACGCCACCACGGTTGAATGCGATCTGGGGTCTCGGTCAGGTGGCCCGAAGCGAGGCCGCACGAAATCGAAAAATCACCGCGGCGATGTCACCACTGGTCGTCCTGCTCAAGGACGCCGATCCCGAGGTCAGGGCGCAGGCTGCTCGGACCCTTGGTGATCCAGCGTTCGCGCCCGGTACCGACGCGCTGGTCGAAGCACTGGCGGATCCATCGCTGCGAGTGCGATACCACGCAGCCATGACGCTTGGTGCGATCGGTGATCCTGCGGTGACCCCCTATCTTGTCGCCATGCTCGCGGAGAATGATGATCGAGACCGATGGTTGCGACACGCCGGCGTCGTCGCGCTGACTCGGATCGGCGATCGAGCCACGGTTGAAGAACTCATCGTGAGCCCGTCGCCAGCACTTCGTCGAGTCGCGGTGCTCACCCTTCGAAGATGGGCCGACTCGAATCTCGAGCGATTACTCTTCGACGAAGACCTTTCCATACGCACTGAAGCCGCTCGCGCGGTTCATGACCTTCCGGTACCAGACGCGATGCCCGCACTTGCTTCGCTTGCGGCGGACTACCGTCCGACCGGCCCGGTTCGGCCGAGCAGCGACCTCAAGGTCCGGCGTGAGATTCGCAGGACCGCGGAGGATCATTCCGGACAGGATCTGACGACCCTCGCCGCTTTCGAGCAGGATCCGGACCTTGTCGAAGAGGTCAGCATCTTCGAAGGGGTCAACGACGGTGGCCGCAACTATCTCACTCGCTTGGAATCCCGCCTCCTGATTTCGGAGACCGGCACCTATCGATTCGCGATCGTAAGCGACGATACATCGGTGCTTCGCATCGCCGAAAACGGAGAGGGAGATTCGCTTCGTGAAATTGCGAGGTTGGACCGTTGGGTTGGTCCGAATGAATGGCGAGCGGAGAGCGGTCAACAGAGTGAGCCAATCGAACTGGAGGCGGGCCAGATTGTGCTGCTCGAAGCGCGTCATGCGCAGGGGGGCGGTGGGAATCACATCGCCGTCGGCTGGACCATGCCTGACGGCACGTTCGAGGGTCCGATCGGTGGCGGTCGATCCGATCTGGATCCGATGGAGACGCCGCTGCTTCGTCGGATCATCGATGCGAATCTTCGGCTCGGCGCGGCATCAAATCTCGAGGCCATCGCGGGGATCGCTATGAATCCGAATCTTCCGCCGGTGATTCGAGATGAAGCGATGGCCGCCATGTCCACCTTCGAATCTCCCGGGCCGCGAGATCGCGTGCTCGGGTGGTGGCGCCCCGTTGAAAATGCGCCGCGTGACTCCGCCGCCCTCAAGCCAATCTACGCTCGAACCCTTCCCGCGATGTCCAAGGACGCCCGGGGCTCGATCCGAACCGCATCACGGGAACTCGCGGGGCGGGTCGGCGTCGGTCTGGACCCCACGGCCCTCTTCGACACGGTGATGAATCCAGAAGAGTCGCCCGCGGACCGCGTGGCATGTTTACGTGAACTCGGACGAAGCGACGACGAACGCATGAACGAGGCGATCGCCAGCAGCCTTGCCAGCGACGCGCCGACGCTGCGAGCGGAAGCGAGAGATCAAACCACGATCCGTGACCCCGCCGAAGGACTGGAGCTTTATATCGAAGCGATGTCGATCGGCACCCGATACGAGCAGCAGCGCGCGGTGAGAGGCCTTTCAGGCCTCGACGACCCGCGTGCTTCAAAGCGAATTCTCGGTCTGGCCGTCGGCCTAGTCGGAGTCGGTGGATCGTCTTCGCCGATCGCGGTCGAAGTTCAGGAAGCCGCGCTTCGCTCGACTGATCCGGAGACCGCGGCGATCGCCCGAGCTTGGAACGATCGAGCCATGGACTCCGCAGTTGAATGGTCAATCTCGCTCGAGGGCGGCGACCCGGAGGCCGGCGCCCTGGTAGCGAGGTACCACGCCGGAGCGCAGTGTCTTCGATGTCATGTCATTGACGGCCGCGGCGGAGACGCCGGACCGAAGCTCGATGGCATCGCTGCTCGGAGTAATCCCGCGACCATCCTGCAATCAGTGATCGATCCCCAGGCGGTGTTGGTCGAGGGGTACGGCGATGCGAGCGCGATGCCCAATCTCCGGCCGATCCTTACGCCGCGCGAAGTCCGGGATCTTGTGGCCTATCTCTCCACGCTGAAGACCGTGGACACGTCATCTGGCCATTGATCTCTGGTGGTGTTCGCGATGCCTTCGGTCGCGACTTTTCACTCGATGGAAAGTGACGTCGGGAGCAACCTGGCGCGGAGCAGTGCCACCGCAAGCAGGAGTTCACGATCGTTGGTCGTCGCGAGCGTCGGTGCGAGGTCTTCGGGCCTGGGGGCATCGAGCCCTCGGCCGGAGTGCCAGCGACCACGTTCGGACATGATTGCCATGGTCTCGGTCATCGTCGCGCCGACCGGCAAGTTTGGTTCGATCCCCCATTGCTCGCCGGCGCGGTAACGATCGATCAATCGTCGGCCTCCTCGGCCATCGGGAACGGTAAACCATGATTCGGTCACGAAGGCGTATCCGTTGTTGAACAGCGTGCGAACGGTTTGAACACTGCCCTTGCCATGGGTGCGCTCCCCCACCACCACCGCACCACCAACCGCTTGCAAGGTTCCGGCGACGATCTCCGAGGCGCTGGCGGACGAACTGTTCACCAGAACGACGATCGGAAGTCCTTCAAGACGAGTGCTGAAGGAACTTGCGGAGTGCGATCGGACTTTTCCGCGACGACCCTCCGCGGAGAATATTGTCCCGTTGGAAACGAAGAGATCGAGCAGATCCTCTGCGACCCATCGAAGTCCGCCGGGATCATCGCGAAGATCAAGAATGAGACCGGCCACGCTGCGGTCAGGACCGAGGGTGTCCGACGCTTCGCGGAATGCCGATCGAAACCGACCGATGACGTCTTCGCGAAACTCCCGGATGGAGATGAAAGCGATGGCCGCATGGGGATCGATGAGCCAGTCCCAGATCGGGCGACCGTCGACATCAACCCCCTTCTGTCGCCAACCGAGCACTGCTTCGCGTTCGACCTCTTCACGAGTGACGTCGATATCGAACTGATCCGTCACGCCTTCTCGCGAGAGCGTGAGTCGGACCGCGGTATCCATTGGTCCCGAGACCAGTCCGACGATCGAGTCGCTGGACTTTCCTTTGACGTCCTTGCCGTCGACGGCGAGGATTCGATCACCGCCGCGCATTCCGGCACGGGCGGCGGGGCTTCCCGAGATGGGTTGGAGAAAGACGCCCTTTGGCGTCTGTCGAACTTCGGCGCCGATGCCGACATACGTGGCTTCCAGTTGGCGACGCACCTGATCGGCCTGTGGTCCAAAGTAGGCGTTGGTCCGCAGATCCGTCGCCGCGATCGCGCCGTCAAGAAAGAGCCGAGCAACCACGGAGGGGCGAAGCGGAGTGATCGCGTAGTCCGACCCGATCAATTTGAGCGACGACTTGAGCGCTCCTCGAACCTTCGAGGGAAGGTCTCCTGGGCGGGCGTCGATTCCGGCGGTCGCCAGTTTGAAGGTGGATCGAGCATCAGCAAGCGCCGCTTCTCCTTCGGTCAGCTTCGAACCCTGTAGTAGCACGGGGATTGCTTCGGCGATCTGCGCGAACCCGGCATCACAAAGCCGTTTCCAGGTTGGACTGTCGACATGGAACTCCAAAATCGTGTTGAACGCTCGTAGTGCATCATCGATGGTTGGCCGCTCGCTTCCGAAGCCGTCACTTCGGGAGGGTGACGGACCGCTGCGCTGCAGACTGTTCAATCGACGTTGGCGGCGCCGTGCTTCGACAAGGATCAAGGGTCGATCCGATCCAATCGCGATGCTGCCGACGGCGTTCCAGGCGTCGTCCGCCTCGTCGAATTGCGATGCCGCCTCAGCGGTCTCTGCGGCCTCGACCCAGGCATCGATGGCAGTCTCGATCGCCTGGGCCGCACGCTGATCCGTTTCCGACGGTAGACCGGCGGCGCGAAGATCCGCGAGAAGCGAGAGTCGATCGACGGTGGATGGATCGAGGGTCTCCGGTTCGATTTCTAAGAGAAGGCGATCTACTTCAAGCGTCCGATTGCCCACCGCGGCTTCCTCGAGGCTCACGAACCGATTGATGGCGGATGTGATGCTCGCTTCAAGCGTGGGTGCTTCAAGGTTTGGTGCTTGAAGGTTCGGTGGGTCAAGCAACGCTTCGATCGTGGCGTTGGTCTCCCCCGCTCTTGCCGTCTGCCAGACGTCCATGCTCCACTCGGAGACGGTGTTGTCGGCAACCAGAGAGGTCGGGGCGTGATAACGATCGATCTCCGGACCGGCGGAGATACACCCCGTGCTCAAAGGCAGGAGGATCGAGGCGATCACGAACTGGATATCGCGGGGGCGCAGACGCATGGAGCATTCCGGAAGTCATCGGATCCGAGGCGACCGAGATCCTACCCCCATCTTTGAGGCACCCGGTCGATGACGCGGAAATGCCGCGACTTCGGCTCTTCGAGAACGGAAGCGAAGTCCGCAGCGGCTTGGTCTGCCTCCAGCGACGACGAGCATTGTTGATCAGCGGTCGCGTCGGCGACGGCGTATCGCGAGGACAGCAGGAATCGCCAGGGCGAGGCTCGCCGGGGCTGGAATCTGCGCGGGCGCGTCGGTCGTTCCGAAGACCCAGCCGTCTGCGGCACCATCGGTGAGGATTCGATCGCTGAATCCGATCATCGATTCGGTCCAGTTCGTGTCGCGCTCTCGCGACCAGTAGTGCCAGTAATCGAGGTACGGCGGCGCGGAGCCGTCGCCGTAGTCGCCATCACTGTCGAGGTCGATACCGACGAGAAAGTCACCGAAGGAGTAGCTGATGACGTCGTAGTTGAAATTGAATCCTGCCGCGCTTGCTTCGGTGGCAATGAGATCAAGCACACCCTGCCCGCTGATCGAACCGTCGAATGACACTTCGACCGTATAGGTATTTCCAGCGAGAAAATCGAACTGGACCATCGCCGACGACTGCCCCTCGCCGACCTCCCAGGTTTGCACCAGATCGGCGTGTCCGGTGAGTGCCGGTGACAGGCCAAGGAGGAAGATCCCGAGGCGGAATCGGGAGGTGTGACGAATGATTGATGAGAAGACGGACATGTACGCGCTCCAACCCGATTCGCAGCCCCTTAGATCGATTCGGCGTCATGGACGTCGGTATGACGTTCATCACGTGGTTCGATGTGCGATGGCTAAGCGACTCGATCGGGATGGCACGGCGCGACCCCAATGACAATCGGTCGCCCGACTCGCGCGGGCCCGAAGGACATGTCGTGATCGACGACCCGACTCGTTCGGTCGAAGTCTGAAAAAGACTTTCGATGAACACACGGTGCCGCGTGCGTGGCGGATTCACACCGCCTTCCTCGAGCACGACCGCGGGATCATAGCACAGTCCGGCGAAATCTCCACATGATCAAATCACCGTGTTGGGGTCGTTGCAGCGTCCTCCGTCGCTCTTTGCGTTGGCACAGGCGACGCCAAGGCGCTCCGGGCGTGATCAAGGTTGGAGTCGTTGCCGTTGTTGCCCAGAGACTGATCGTGGTGTGCGCGGTGACGGCGGAACATCTCAAGCCTCTGCGACCCCCAGCGTGGCGAGCATCAGAGTTCTGCCACGGTCCTCGGATTGACGGGAGACTCCGGGCCGAACGAGTGAAGGTGATGAGTTGTGGCATGTGCTCACTCACTCACTCACTCACTCACTCACTCACTCTCACTTGGAACGACTCAAGCGGGTTCTCGCGTCGAACACGAACGTGGCCGGCATGACGCACGACGGTTCAAACGGAAGCCGAACTCGAGGCGCGGCCAATGCGTTCTGACACAGAACCTGCTCCTCTTCAAGATCGAGGTGCATCGTCCGCAGGATTTCAGAAGGCGCCGGACCGAGACACCGACGTCGTTTTCGGTCGTTTGGGACGGAAGGGAGCAGGCGCGTTCGGGCCACGGCACCGCGTCCGGGAGCGCGAAGAAAAGCCCTCGATGGTTTCGTTCGCGATGGCAGGACTGCGGTGGTGTTCAGGAGTGCTTGGCGGTCTAAGCCGCCGGCATCATTCGATCACGACATCGACGGAAAACCGTCGTGTATCCGGCTGTGGGCCGACATTGGGAATGACATAGTTCAACTCCAGAGTCAGCTCCCCCACTTCTTGCGCCACGAACCGAATGTACTGCGTTTCGATCTGGGATTGACTGACCCGCTCAGCGTCGGATTGGAACCTTTTGGTTCCATCTGGCAAGAGGTATTGGGCGCTGGGTGATTGGACGAGTTGCCAGACGTACCCCGTGGAGGGGTTGCCGGACAGTTCAATCACCAGCATCTGCCCCGGCTTCACGCTGACGGCGCCGCCATTCTGTGCCGCGGTGACAACCACCGCGCTGGCGGGAATCCCCCCTGGGGTTGACTGACAAGCGGTGGTCACCATGACGAGGAATCCGAGCAGGACGCCCTTTCCCATGCGATGGAGACAACAGAAGGGATCGAGATTCAGAAGACGTCGCATGCGAGTGATCCTTTGGAAGAGCGAGGCGAAGCCGGGAAGGGTACCGGATCCAAGGCGGCGTCGACGGTCCGTTGTGGGGTGAGCGGTACAAGAGCGAGTAAGGCGAACCGGACGGAATCTTGAAGTGATCGAACAAACGTGAACGGACCCGAAAATGGAACGAAATGACGGCAAAATTCGACAACGTGATCTATACTGAGTGGTTACCGGACTTGGATCCGGATGGCGTGTTCCACGTGGAACACACCTAACGCTCCCCTTCCGCTGTTCTTTAGGACTGCGTGTCGCAATCGCTGTTGTTCCACGTGGAACCATGTGAACCATGTGAATCATGTGAATCAAGCGAAACCAAGCGGAGTCACCTGAAACGATGTGAGAAAACGAAACGATATGAGAAAATAAGGTGCGCCTCAGCCGTCCGCTTGCGTGACGTCAGTTTTGTGGAGAGCGGTCCTGCTGCGGTGAGGAATTTCGCCTCTGCAATAAACCGGGTACGCTTCGTCTTCAAATTACTTGCATGGAGGCAGATCATGGCAACGGCAAAGAAACCTGTGGGACGGCGGTTGGGTCGGGGGCTCGGAAGCCTGATCAACGCGCCTGTGATCATCAATCCGTCTGACGAGGCCGCTCCGTCACCGGTGGCGACATCAGGGGCCCGGGTCGACATCGCACCAGATGGCGTCTCCAGTATCCCCGTGGAGCAGGTCCTGCCGAACCGGCGACAGCCTCGGCAACGGTTCAACGACGACGCCATCGCATCGCTGGCGGCATCAATCAAGCAAGCCGGGCTGATGCAACCGATCGTCGTCCGGCGTGCTGGTGCAGGCTTTGAATTGGTCGCTGGGGAACGGCGTTGGAGGGCGTTCCAGGAGCTCGGAAAGACCCATATTCCTGCGATAATCCATGATCTTGATGACAAGACGGCTGCTGAGTGGGCATTGATTGAGAATCTCCAGCGAGAGGATCTGGACGTCATCGAACGCGCGGATGGGATCTGGCAGTTGATGGAGGAGTTCGGAATCTCACAGACGGAGGTCGCTGGTCAGCTCGGAATTGATCGAGCCACGGTGAGCAATCTACTTCGACTTCGCGATGCAGATGTCGAGACTCGGGAGGCTCTTCAAGAGGGTCTGATTTCGCAAGGCCATGCCAAGGCTCTGCTGTCATGTCGCGACCTCGATCGGCGTCGGGTCCTCCTCGCCAAGTGTGTTCGAGAAGGGTGGAGCGTTCGGGAGACGGAACGTCAAACCCAGCAGGTGGCGGTAGCGGGCGGTTCAAAGTCGTCGGGTGGCTTGGGTACGGAGGCATCTCCGCATGTCGCCGATCTTGAGAAGCGACTGGCAATGCATCTTGGGACGAAGGTCGCGATTTCCTTAGGCCGGAAAAAAGGGCAGGGGAAGGTCACCTTGGGCTTCTACTCCCTGGAACAGTTTGATGGCTTGCTTGAGAAGATGGGGTTCAATCCCAACCAAGATCTGTAGTTCCTCGCCCCCGAGATTACGTCCGATAACCGATTGACTTCACGCCATCCGATCGGGGTCTGCGTTGATGGCCACAGGGCTGTTTTCGCCTTTTCGGCAACCGAACGCGCATTTTCTGCACCATGTCGGTCGCCGGATGGAGAAATCCGAGCCGATCGTGAGCATTCCGCTTCATTACCGGGTTTGTCCATCCGATCCACAGGGCATCGGGAATCAAGATCGCTGACCAACGTCGGTGCACTTGAGTCCCTTGCAGACCCTTGGAGGCCGGTATGGACGTGCTCAATTCCAACTTTGATGGTTCGGATTCCCTTGATGAACTCGCCGTGGTGCGGGCGCGGGCCATGTTTGACCGAGTACTCGGGAGCTGGGCATCTGATTTGCTTCATCTTCGGCGGCAAGGTCTGACCACCCCAGGTTGGCGGGAGTGCATTGAAGGTGACGATGGTCCGATCTGGCGTCGTGCCGCGTGACTGCCGGGACTCCAACCCCGGTGGTTCGGGGTGAGTTGGAGTCTCAGGAGCGGCGAGCATGTCCATCAGCAGCAGCATCGGATTGATCAGCGGTATTGATACCGGCTCCATCATTCAGCAATTGCTGGCGCTGGATGCCCAGAGCAAGATGCCGATCTATCAGCGCATCGGTGGGCTCAATGCTTCCAAAGCCGCGTTGCTCGATGTCAATGCCAGGCTTCTTTCGCTCGAGAGCGCATCCTCTGCGTTCCGGAAGAACAATGTTTTTCGGTCGACGAATGCCGTCAGCAGTAATGAAGGCGTTCTTCTCGCCCGCGCGTCCACATCGGCGATTACTGGCCAGTATTCATTCCGCGTCAAGCAACTTGTCTCGACGAGCCAGGTGATGTCCCGCGGATTCACCAGCAGCACGCTTGAGCCGCTCGGCCTCGACTCCATGTCGTTTGAATGGGGGAATGGCCGACTGACTCGCGACATTCTTCTCGAAGATACCAACGGAGGCGGGGGAGTCGAACGCGGTTCCATCCGAATTCAGGATCGGAATGGCGACGACGTGATCATCGACCTGTCGCTCGCGTCGACGTTGTCGGAAGTCGTCGACACGATCAACGAACAGACCGGGATCAGAGTCATTGCGTCGATCAAGAACGACGGGATCATTCTGAATGACGAATCGACGGGAACAGGCAACTTCATCGTGCAGAACATTGGCGGAACCACCACGGCAAGCGATCTCGGCATCACCGGCAATGTCGACGACGACACCATCGAAGGCGCGAGGATCAATCTGGTAGGCGCGACGACGATGCTCGCGTCGCTCAACGATGACAACGGCGTCTTCATCCGCGACAACGTGGCCGACTTTCGAATCCAGATCGGCGGCGACGGCGGCGTGGTTCACTCGATCGATCTCGGTCGAAAGGACGCGGAGATCGACTTTGAGACGCTGCTCTCGGATCTCAATGACGGTGACGGAATTCGGATCAACAGTACCGAGGGTCAGGCCGACTTTTCCATCGTGACCAGCGACGGAACCCAAGTCGACATCTCGCTTGGCGATATTCTTGATGACGATGGGGAGGTCTCGAGTGAGACGGTCACCACAGTGCAGGAGATGCTTGCCCGCGTCAACGAGACGCTGGAGACCGAACTCGGCGCCGGTCAGGTGATCATGAGTGTCCGTGATGACGGGCAGGGATTTCAACTGAGCGATTCGATGGACGGTGGCGGCGCGCTCGAAGTGATCGGCGCCGGGCCGTTCGACGACGAGACCGCGGAGGACCTCGGCATCTTCACTGGCGCTGGGGGTGGCGCCGGGAACACGATCATTGGCGATCGGATTCCGAATACTGTCGAGATCGCTCGAGCGACAACGGTTCAGGAAGTCATCGATCGGATCAACGATCAGACCGAAGGTGCCGTCACGGCAAGCATCAACGCCGAAGGAAAGGGAATCGACCTCGGGGCTGCGGGCGAACTGGTCAAGGTTCTCGATGATGGCGTGGGTGGCGTATACGCCTCCCAGACGTTGATCGATCTCGGGTTCGAGACGGATGCCGAGTCGGTCGGTCTGCAAGGGCAGCGAATTCTCGGCGGCGTCGGCACCAGCCTGATCGCGAGTCTCAACGGAGGCGCCGGTCTCGACGGTCGAACCGAAATCACTTTTACCGATCGCCAGGGCGATTCACTGACCATCACCGGGCTCGATCAGTTCGAGACGCTCGATGAACTCGTCACGAGTGCCGAGAGTCAACTCAAGCTGGCTGGGGTGGAGGTCACCATCCGCCTGAACGCAGAGAAAAATGGTCTGGCGCTCGAAGATCTCAGCGGCGGCACCGGCAACCTGGTGGTTTCAGGCGCAGCGGCCGAAGCGCTGGGCATCACGACAGATATCGCCTCGGACACTGTCCGCGGTTTGAATATCCAGCGGGAATATGTTTCCGCATCGGCCAGGCTCGATGACTTGAACTACGGTCGCGGTGTTGGACTCGGCAAGTTCAAGATCACCGATGCGAATGGATTCACGGCGATCGTCGACATCGGAAGTGATTCGTCGAATCTCTATGACGTCATGCGGGAGATCAACAGTCGTGGCCTCGATGTCGAAGCACGGATCAACGACAACGGCGACGGCATGATCCTCGTCGACACCGCGACGGATGGCATCTCGGCGATCAAGGTGGAAAGCGTTTCCGGCAGCACGGCACGCGATTTAGGAATCATCGGGGAAGCGGCGGAACTCGGCGGTTCGATCGACGGATCCTACGAGAAGATTCTCGATCTCGATCTCACCGACACGCTGGACGAAGTCATCGGAAAGGTCAACGATTCTGGCTTCCAGGTGAGCGCGTCCTTGCTCAACACCAATACCGGCGGCAGCCCTCTTCGACTTGTGCTGAGTTCCGACATCTCGGGCCTCGCCGGCGATCTGATCGTCGACACCGGTGGAATCGATCTGGGCTTCAACGAACTGACGAGAGCGAAGAACGCGAAGGTATTCATCGGTGAGGGGGCTGGCGGGGTTCTCGTCGAGAGCACCAGCAATGTGATCAATGACATCGTGGCCGGCGTCGAACTCGATCTTCAATCGGCTTCGGACACGCCGGTCACCGTCAACGTCAGCCGCGACGAAGAGGGGATCATGACGGCGGTTCAGTTGTTCGTCGACGGCTTCAACGAAGTAATCGGACGCATCAACGAATTCGATGTCTACGACGCGGAGAAAGAGGCTCGGGGTCCACTTCTCGGTGATCCAACGGTCGCCAAGATCAAGCAGGACATGTACCGAACTCTGCAGCAGGCTGCGGTCGGGGTCGACACCCAGTTCCGCTTCCTCTCGGAAGTCGGTATCCGGATCGGAGCGGAAGGCAAGATCACATTCGATTCGGAGCGTTTCGATACGGCGTACGCAGATGATCCAGAAGCAGTTGAGAATCTCTTCGCGGCGTACAAGAGCCAGGGGACGAGTACCGAGACCATTGCTCCGGGAGTGACCGTGGATCGGGTCTCGACGGATTACTCCGAGCTTGGGTTCGGCGATCTGTTCAAGCAGGCGGTGAGCAAACTCACCAATTCCATCGACGGTACGGTGACCTTGGCGAGCAAGGGCTTTGATGCGTTGATCGAAGCCCAGAACAAGCGGATTGAATTAATCGACGAGCGGCTCGCGGCCAAGGAGGCACGCCTCTTCCGCGAGTTCAACGCGATGGAAACCGCACTCGCACGACTTCAGAGTCAGCAGTCCTCACTCGGATTGATCTCTCAGAATCTGGCAATTGCCGGTTCCTTGTTCGGCTGATCGGCGCGGAATTTGCGCGTTCCTTGGTTCGAATCATGCGGATTATTCGGGTTCTGCCGCCGACGATCTCACTTCTCCGCCGCAGACAGCCGATGAGTTCTATGCCATGACGACCCACCAAGCCCAAGAATATCTCCGCACAAAGGTCATGACGGCTTCGCCCGCGGAACTACGCCTGCTTCTCCTAGACGGTGCGATCCGATTCGCCGAACAGGCCAGAGAGGGGCTCGAGCATAAGAACCCTGAGAAGTCATATGACGGAAGTCGTCAGTGCCGGGCGATTCTCACAGAACTCACATCCGGACTCCGTGCCGAGCTTGCACCGGAACTCTGCGAGCGACTCTCCAGCCTCTACCTCTTCCTCTATACGAGCCTGGTCGAGGCCATGAGCGAACGAGATCCGGAAGGCGTGCGGAAGGTTGTCGAGATCCTGACGTACGAACGGGAGACTTGGCGACTGGCGATGGAGAAACTCATCGAAGAAAATGCGGCGTCATCGGGCGCCGTGGCTTCGAGCGTTTTGCACACGACGGATATTGCGGGCTCAACGGGCAGCGACGGGGCCCCCATCGGCGGCCGCATCCATCTCGCGGGATGAACAGGTCTTCGGTTGATCAGTAGCATGAGTACTGGTCTGGTCCAAGAATTTCGCGTCGAGGACAATCGACCAGTAGACCAGAGGTTGTCATGCGTATTGCGCACTACATGCAAGACATCGACTTCACCCGGGGCGGCCCGCCTCGCGCCGTGATTGATCAGGTCGCGACCATGCATGCGCGAGGACATCAAGTCGGCCTGCTTACTACGAACGTTCGCGATGTTCCGTCGTCTTGGCTGGATGGAACATCGGACATGCCCGAAGTGGTAGAGCTTCCTGCGGTGCGAGGGTCCTTTGGTCGTCTCTCCCCAGCGGGACTCCAACGGGTTCGGGAGGCGATCACCCGATTCGACATTCTTCACATGCACGGCGTTTGGGAGCCGGCCAACCTTCAGGTCGCGGCGGCGTGTCGGCGAGAGAACATTCCGTACGTCGTGAGTCTTCGAGGCATGCTCGACGATTGGTCAATGGACCAGAGCGGCTTGCGGAAGCGGGTCTTTCTCGCGGTCGGGGGTCGTCGGTATCTGGAGAAGGCGGGTGCCGTCCACTGCACGGCGGATGCAGAACTCGAACAGTCAAGGAAGTGGTTTCCACGTGGCACCGGTGTCGTCGTTCCCAACTTGATCGATCTGGAACCGTACGCCGAACCACCTGATCAAACCTTGGCGCAGAATGCTTGGCCGGAAATCAACGAGCCGTCGTTCACCGTGCTGTTCTTGAGTCGGATCCAAGTCAAGAAGGGCATTGAGCATCTCATCGACGCGGTCGCGATCCTTCAGGGTGATGGACGGGCGGACGTTCGGGTCATCGTCGCTGGCACGGGTGATGACGACTATGTCGCGGCGATGCGGGCCAGAGCCGAGACGGCGGGCGTCGAAGGGCGTTTCACCTGGGCAGGACACGTCGGCGGTGATCTCAAGAATTCGCTTTACGCCGCTTGCGACGTTTTCGCGCTTCCCACGAGCCAGGAGAACTTTGGATTCGTTTTCTTCGAGTCGCTCGCGTCAGGCACGCCGGTCGTGACCACGGACCTCGTCGATACCCGTCACGAAATCGAGCGATCCGGCGGGGGGGTGATCATTCCTCAGAGCGCGGCACGATTCGCCGAGGCGATCGCCTCGTTCGCGAGCGGCGAACGCGATGGTGTCGCGATGGGGGCGGCGGGCCGGAAGTGGACGCTGGAGAACCTCGACACGAGCAGAGTCGCCGCCGAATTCGAAGCGGTCTATGAATCTCGGGTCGGCGGCTGAAGCAGAGATTCGGGGATGAATCGCCGAATCCTGCCGGGGAGAAGCCGAAGGACCTCGCTGCGAGTGTCCGCGGGAATGAGTGCCATCGAGAGAATGGAAAGCACACCGTAAGTGACACTGGCAGCGATCAGTGCGATGGCGGCGCCGACTCGGCCGGGTTCGAGCGCCTCTATCACTTGGTTGCCGATGAGCGCGGTGAGGATGGCCGCCACGACGAGGGGCGTGGTCGATCGAATTAGATGGATCATTCCCGAGAGGACCGGGATGCCATGCCAACGAAAAACCAACCCCGTCCCAACCGCGGCAGCAACCGTCATCGCCACGGAGACCGAACCTGCAATTCCATTGACGTTACCCCAGACGATGGCTCCAAAGGCAGCACCTCCGACAACGGCAATGGCGCGAAGGCCGCCACAGATCACATCCTCTCGATAACGACGTTCGGCCATCAGCGGAGCGGTCCCGATTCCCAGAATCGTGGTGTAGGTGAGACCGACCGAAAGGACTTGAACCGTGAAAATCGTGTCTGCCCATTTCTCGCCCCAGATCAGATGTTCGAGCGGTTCGATCATCGCCAGCATGGAGAGATTGACGGCGGCAATCGCAAAGCCACCAGTGCTCATAAGGCGCCGGACCACTGCGGCCAGTCGAACCTTGTCATGGGACAGGCGCTTCACCACAGGCACGAGAATGTTGAGCACGGTGGTCGTGAAGAGCCGTCCGGGTTGCACCGCCAACTGATAGCCGAAGAAGTAGGTTCCGAGGACCGCGGTCTCGACGAGAAACTCAGCGACCATGTAATCGCCTCGATTGAAGAGGCTGGTCATGATGGCGCCAATGATCAGCCAACGAAACTGGTGCAGGAGTGGCATCACGAATCGACGTCGAGGGCGGAAGTCCTCGATATCTGGCTTTGCCACTGTCCAGAGATAAACCACTTCAGCAAGTGAGCCCAGAAGAACCGGAAGCGCCAATGCTGTTGGGTCACGCAAGGTGATGGCGAGGATGATCGTCAGCGGATAGGCGACGAGATTGTTGAGGATGGTGGCCTTGGCGCTCGCCCCGAATGCGAGCCTGGCGTTGACTCGCCCTCTGAGTACGAACCTCACCGGGGAGATCATCATGGTCGCGGCGAGGATCCAGAAAAGGACCACCAGTCGCGGTTCATCGAAGTGGGCCGCGATCGCCGGGGCGAAGAGCAGCATCGGTATGACGCCGACCAGGTAGAACCCATTGCAGATGCCGAAGACGGTCCCGGTTCTGAAACGCCGCTTCGATGGTGGAAGCGTGACTAAGTAGGAGAGCGCGTTTCCACCCTGCAGCACCCCGGCGATTGACTGGATGCCGATCGCGATCGCGAAGACGCCGAAGTCTTCATTAATCAGGACGAGTCCAGTGACCACCTGTGCGATCAAGGCGGCGAACCGTCCCAGAAGGCTGGCTGAAAGCATCAGACTGGCACCGCGAGCGGCTTGTTGGGTGAGCATTGGGGGATCTGTACGGTTTACTCGAGCGAGAATCGAAAACGGAAGAGTTGTCCCGGACGATTCAGAATACGAGAATAGAGTGCCTTGGGATCTCCAGGCAACCACCGGATCATCTCTGAGGTACTTTTATGAAATCGCAACGTCAAAGCCAGTTCATCATGTGGATCGGGATAGCGAGTCTCCTAGGTGGGGCGAGTTCGATCGTTCAAGCCGCAGAAGAGAAGGTCATCCGGCCTGCTCGAGAGCGAATCATCGAGGGCTGGCTCATTGCGGGATCGTCCGAGGACGAAGGCCGACGGAAAGTATCGATGAACCAGATCGATTCCGGCGGCTGGCCCGTGTTTGTCGATAACCGAGCGAAAGACGTCTACGACTGGGGTATTCGGCGATTCTGGCTTCACAACCCGTTTGGGACGGTCTCCGGCGAGGTCATGCAGTTCGATCAGTATCTGGATGCCCGTGACGCCGGCCTCGATGTCCTCACCGAGAACTTCTCCGAGGCTTGGCGGCCGGTGACTCAAGGTTCGTTCGGAGAACCCGTCGAACTCATCGCGTACCTCGGTACGGCAGATCCTGACGACGATCGACTGCAGACGGCCTTCGATTCCGGCAACCCCGCCCAAGTCCTTGGGACCATGCTGGCCTGTGTGAAGCCGCTCCTTATGGCTGGCGCGTCGATCGGCGCGGACGCTGCCGTGAAGCTGCCGGACGATGGACCGGCATTTCATTTTTACAAGTACCTCGAGTCGATCGGGATTCCGATCTACGTCGAGTCAAGACCCAAGAAGGCCAATCCGAAATGGTCGGAGTTTCCGGTATTCGCCGTCGACACGTGGTGGAAGCGGTCCGATCCCGAGG
The DNA here is from genome assembly GCA_937919685.1 of uncultured Phycisphaera sp. GTDB lineage: Bacteria > Planctomycetota > Phycisphaerae > Phycisphaerales > SM1A02 > UBA12014. The sequence continues at coordinate 20,722 of CALFOM010000097.1, read as the reverse complement.
TTCATCAGGATGCTGCGGTCTGGGCGCTTCCGAATTCACAGATGAAGCGAGAGGTGGTGCGTTGGATCCGGGACTATCCGGGTAAGAGCACGGACGCCGCAGTACTCGAAGACATCATTCAACGGACCAGGGCGGCACTCTTGAAAGGCGACACGGTCATTCTTCGGACCGATGGCCTCCGAGCCGCAGGCGTGCCATTCGAACGACTCGTGGAGGGGATCGACGAGCAACTGGGAATCAAATCAAGTTCCTCCGCCGGTTCGGAGATCTCTGGCAAGTCACCGGAGAATTCCATCCGAGCGAAGCCACTGGTTCCAGCGTCAACTGCGACGGGAGGAGATTCGAATTCAGCGACACCTGCCACGACCACGAAAGGTGATCGTTCTACCGGAATTCTGAAGATCAATCCTTCCTCTTCGAATGGCGTGGAGAAGTCGAAGGCTAGGTCGAAGACCAAAGCCAAGGTTAATTCTCAGGCCAAGTCGAAGACCAAGAGGAAGTGATCGGTGAGAGCCGAGACCCGCCGGCGCTGATGATCATCAAGATCATCAAGATAATCAAGACCATCATGATCATCATGATCATCGCGATAACGCCCCGCAGGACCAAAGTCCTGCGGGGCGATTTCTATCAGGCGTCGGAAGCGACGAGGGGCGAACGATCTTCGAGGTCAGTCCGCAGCATGCTCGGCAGGAATACTGTCATCGTCCATGCGAAACTCATCTTCGGAGGCCGTGCCGAAGATCGGCTTGATCAACTTCATCATGATCACGGTGATGACCGTGAGACCGACGAGTTCAACCGTATAGATTGCGATATCACCCCGGCTGTAGGCAACGATCTTCGGACTCATCGCAGCAAGCATCGCGATCGGCCAGGGATTGAGCGGTTGTCGTCGCAGAATGTCGTCGAAGATCCGGAAGACGCCTCCCACGAGAAGCCCATAGATTCCGGCCATCCACAGTCCGCCGTCATGGAATGCGTTTCCGATGATCCCGGTACCCCAGTTCACGTAGCCGTCGGAGAACTCCCCGAGACTCTCAGGGAGGCTCTCGCCGAGTGCCTGCGGTTTTTCGGGCCAGATCTCGCGCGGGATCGGGTTGCTTAGGACGAATCGAAGGGTGTGGAAGTAGTCTGGGTCGCCATTGCGATGGAACTCCTCAATGCAAAGGAGTGACACCGTGATCGCATCCTCTTGGAGAAAGCTCTCAGCGTCTCCGGAAGTTTCCAGTTGAAACTTCATCAACTGGCGAACTCGATCCATCGCAATACCACTGTCGGCATCACCCATGAAGTCGTGGCGGAATCCGCTGTACGCAAGAATCACGATCGCGGCTCCAACCCCGAGGGCGAGAATCCGTCCGATGGTTGCAGCAGGGCGTTGGTACCGCCATTTTGCCCAGTACCAAGCGATTGGAATCGCAATCAGAGCGGCGAAAAGAGGATGCCGGCCGGCTCCAAAGAGGGCGACGAAAATCGCAAGCAGGAAGGCGGCTCCGGTCGCGGCGAGGTAGATCAGGTTGACCGGGTTTCGGAGCCAGCAGAAGAAGAACAGTGCCACACTGGCCGCGGGCAACAACTTGCCGAGGACGTTCGTGATCTGGCCGATCACGGGTATCTCGACTGGAAGTACAGATGCGAGCAAGCCGAAGAACATCGCGATGGAACCCACAACGAGAATCGAAGCGGTGTTCACCGTTGGCGAGGTACGCCATCGCTTGATCGCGATCTTCTGCGGAATCGACCAGTGGTTGTAGGCGTACCAGAAGGCCACGAAGAACAAGGCCGTCCCTGCAAACAAGAGCAGAACGTCCGACATCGGGTGATTCCCGCGGTACAGGCCGGTGATTCCGGTCGTCAACGCGGCGATTCCGAAGAACTTCGAGCAGCCAAGGAGGAAGAGATGCCGTGCGGTGATCAGGTCATCACCGACCACGAGATAGTTGTACAAAATCGCAGCCAGCGGCGCGAAGACCATTAAGAAACCGAAGATGGTGAGAACGGTGTCGATCGACATTTTGAGATCAGTCGTTCATGGGGGCAGCCACCGAGTGACCAGCATCCACCAGGGTCTTTTCTCGTCGCGCGATCTCTAGATCCGTCGCAACCATCATCTTCGCGAGTTCCTCAACGTTGGTCTTCGGTGTCCAGTTCAGTTTTTCCTTCGCCTTGGTCGCGTCGCCAAGCAGCTCCGCAACTTCCGCAGGCCGGAAATACCGAGGATCGATTTCGATGAATTCATCAGGATCGAGCCCGACCTCGGCGAAGCAGAGTTCGCAGAATCGGCGGACGGAGATCATCTCTCCCGTGGCAATGACATAGTCGTCGGCCTCGGGCTGTTGGAGCATGAGCCACATTGCTTCCACGTAGTCTCCGGCGAAGCCCCAGTCGCGCATGGAGTCGAGATTCCCGAGGAAGAGCTTCTTCTGCAGGCCGAGCTTGATGCGACCGACCGCACGCGTGATCTTTCGGGTGACGAACGTTTCGCCTCGTCTCGGGCTCTCGTGGTTGAAGAGGATGCCACAGGAGGCGTGCATGTCGTAACTCTCGCGATAGTTCACGGTCATCCAGTGTGCGCACACCTTCGCGCATCCGTAGGGTGATCGCGGATGGAAGGGTGTGGTCTCTTTCTGCGGCACTTCATGAACCTTGCCGAACATCTCCGAACTCGACGCCTGATAGAACCGGATCTTGTGCCCCGTCCGATCCTGCTGGTTCCGGATCGCCTCGAGAAGTCTCAAGGTGCCGGTGGCGACCACGTCGGTGGTGTACTCCGGTTGGTCGAAACTCACCCGAACATGGCTCTGGGCGCCGAGGTTGTAGACCTCGCACGGATCGATGTCCTGCATCAGTCGCATCAGACTGGCGGAGTCGGAGAGATCGCCATAGTGAAGCTTGAGTCTGATACCCCCATCATGGGGGTCTTGATAGATGTGATCAATCCGGCCGGTGTTGAAACTGGCGGAGCGCCGGATGATTCCGTGGACTTCGTAACCTTTCTCGAGGAGTAGTTCCGCGAGGTAACTGCCATCCTGTCCGGTGATGCCGGTGATAAATGCTCGAGGGGGTGTCTGATCTGTCATTTGGTGCTCCAAAACAACGACGGTGCGCGGGATCCGCACCTCGAGAAAACCGGGATCTCACGGTAACCGGGCAGGGTAGTATCGGTCCTTCGAGGCTCAGGCTTGCGGAGTTCCCGCATCCTCGAGTTCGGAAATCATCTGAACCGCGATTCTTCATGCGAGCGATCGGTTTCGTCGATGCTGACGCGGCGGAAGGTCGATGACTACGGGGAATCGAGCAGAGGCTACGCGCACGTCTTTTTTCGGAGAAACCATGGATCTTCAGGGTAAGAAAGTCGTGGTGACGGGTGGAGCCGGTTTCCTTGGGCGGGCGGTACAGCAGAAGCTGAAGGACCGCGGTGTGGGGGAGATCTTCATTCCTCGAAAAAAGGACTACGACCTGGTCCACGAAGAGGCTGCGATTCGGCTCTACAAGGATCACGACCCCGATCTTGTCCTGCATTTGGCGGCCGAGGTGGGGGGGATCGGCGCGAATCAGGACAATCCAGGCCGGTACTTCTTTGCCAATATGGCGATGTCCTTGAACCTGATCGAGCAGGCTCGCATTCATATCGAAGCCCATCCCGACTTCAAGTTTGTTCAGGTCGGCACAATTTGCGCGTATCCCAAGTTCACGCCGGTCCCCTTCAAAGAAGAGGATCTCTGGCTTGGCTATCCAGAGGAGACCAATGCCCCCTACGGGATCGCGAAGAAGGCGGCGATGGTCATGCTCGACGGATATCGCCGGCAATACGGCCTCTCCAGCGCCTACGTACTTCCGGTCAACTTGTACGGCCCCTTCGACAACTTCCACCCGCACACCAGCCATGTGATCCCCGCCTTGATTCGCAAGTGCGTCTCGGCGGTCGACGAGGGACGAGGTCACATCGAGTGCTGGGGAACTGGCTCGGCCAGTCGCGAGTTCCTCTATGTAGATGATTGTGCCGAGGGGCTCATTCGCACCGCCGAACTGCTTGATGAGCCGACGCCGGTCAACCTGGGCACGTGCATGGAGATCACGATCCGGTCATTGGTGGAGTTGATTGCCCGCCTGTCCGGGTTCGAGGGTGAGATTCGCTGGGATCCGAGCAAGCCGGACGGGCAACCCCGCCGATGCCTCGATACCAGTCGCGCAGAGAAACTTCTTGGTTGGAAAGCCGCGGTGGACTTCGAGACCGGACTGCGTCAGACGATCGAGTGGTATCGAGCGAACCAGTCGCGGATCATCGCGGCAGAGTCAGTGATCTGAATTCATGCGGGTCCTCCTGATCAACCAGGTCTTTTTTCCAGACGTTGCCGCGACGGCGCAGCACGGGCATGATCTCGCGCGGGATCTGGTTCGACATGGTCATGACGTCTCGGCGATCGCGTCTCGTTCGCTCTACGGTCAGAAGGGAGCGGTGCTCCCGTCTCGTGAGACGGTCGACGGGATCGAGATCCATCGAGTCGGTCGATCGTTCTTTGGAAAGTCGAGCATTCTCGCCCGAGTGGCGGACTTCGCCTTCTTCTATCTCGCAGCGATGACCAGAGCATTGACTCTTCCGAAGCACGACGTGGTGATCTGCTTCACGACACCGCCATTCATCGCGATGGTGGGAAGGATCCTCCGTCTCGTGAAGGGGACCAGATGCGTCTACTGGGTTATGGATTTGTACCCGGATCTTCCGATCGCCTGTGGCGTGATGCGACCGGGCTCGTTGGCGAGTCGCTTCTTTGAATCGGTGAATCGTTCCTGCCTTCGCGCCGCGGATGCCGACGTGGTGCTCGGTCGTTGCATGGCCGATCTGGTTCGCAGCAAGGGCGTGCCGGAAGACCGGATTCGAATGATTGGCGTCTGGAGCGATCAGGAGGAGGTCAAACCGGTTCCTCGCGAGGCGAATTCGTATCGCCGGGATTGGAACATCGGGGACCGCACGCTGATCATGTACTCCGGCAACTTCGGCATCGGACATGACGTCGATACCTTCTTGAATGCTGCTCGCGAACTTCAGAACGATGATCGAATCCGATTCGCGTTCGTTGGTGGGGGCAAGAAAAAGGAACAGGTCGAGCGCTTTGTTCACGAACACGGCCTTGAGTCGACTTGTGTGATCGCGCCGTATCAGCCTCGCGAACGACTCGACGAACTCTTGAGTGCGGCCGACGCCCATCTCGTGAGCCTGCTTGAAGGCGTAGAGGGGATCATGGTTCCCAGCAAACTCTTCGGAATCCTGGCCGCCGGACGCCCCGCGATCTTCATCGGCAACGAACGAAGCGAGATTTCTCAAGTCATCGTGGAGAATGAATGCGGCGCCTCCGTTCGACAGGGTGACGTCGACTCGTTGACCTCGATGATTCGTGGATATGCAGACGACCCCGAATCCTGCCGGAAGGCCGGCGAGTTGGCCAGACTCGCGCTGGTCGAAGAGCACGGGGCGATTCACCGCCTCGCGGCGTGGCGGGAACTTCTCCAAGAACTGGCCGGTGACACCGGCGATCCGAACCCCAGTGGGAGTCCAGACGCGTGATCAAGTACGTCTTCATCCAGAACGAACCGTTCCTGCTTCCGAAGGTTCTCGACAAGTACCTTCGCGACTACCACGACACCACTGCAGGCGTGAACATTCAGAGTGTCGCCCAAGGCAAACGGACGGTCTTCCAGACGGCGATGGATCTGCGCCGGCTCTACGGATTCGGTTACTTCCAGTGGAAGCTCCGGAAGTACTTGATCAAGAAGATTCTCGGCAAGATCGAGAACGACTGGCTGGGATCGACGAAGCGGTGTCATTCGGTTCGCGCTGTCGCGCGGAAGTATGGCGTCGAAGTCACTGAAGCGATCGACGTCAACAGCGAGGCGTTCCTGTCGCATCTCCGGGAGAAGAAGGTCGAGTTCATCCTTTCAATCTCGGGAACCCAGCTCTACAAGAAGAAACTCCGGGAACAGACACCGCAGGGAATCGTCAACTGCCACGGCGCGCTCTTGCCGAAGTACCGGGGTTTGATGCCGAGTTTCTGGACACTGGCGAACGGCGAGAAGGAAGGCGGGGTATCGGTGCATTTCGTCGACGCAAAACTCGACAGCGGGCCGATCTTGGTGCAGAAGCGCTACCGTCTCAACCCATGGGATTCGCTTGAGGACGTGATGGCTCGATCCAAGGATCTGGCGGCAGAGGCTATTCTTGAATGCGTCCGACTGGTGGAAGCCGGTGATCCACCGCTGATTCCGAATCCCGCGGAGGAGGCGACGCACTTCTCGATGCCGACCGCGGAGGATCTACGAAGGCTACGGGCCGGTGGCCATCGGCTTGTCTGAAAAATCATCGATTGCGACTCCGGAATTTCAGATCCAGATGACTCAAGACCCGAACCAACCTCCTTTGACTACTCTGCCTCGTTCGGCAGGCGAGGTGGTGAATGCGCTCAGTTTCGATATCGAAGATTGGTTTCATCTGGTCGATATCAAAGCGGTTTCGGACACCGAGCAGTGGGGATCATTTCCATCGATCGTGGAGCGTCGAACCGAGGAGATCCTCGACATCTGTGCGCAGCATGGTGCCACGGCGACCTTCTACTTTCTCGGATGGATCGCGGAACGGTATCCCGGGCTGGTACGCCGCGTGGTAGAAGCAGGTCATGAGATCGGGACGCACTCGTACTGGCATCGCAAGGTGTGCGATCTCGACGAGGCCACCTTTCGCGAGGATCTTCTCCGTTCGATCAAGGTGATCGAGAATGCGGGGGGAGCCGAAGTGACATCCTTCCGCGCGCCGAGTTTCTCGATCACCCCGGGAACGGAATGGGCCTTTGACATTCTGATGGATGCCGGCCTTCGGTACGACGCGAGCCTCTTTCCGGTGCCTCGCGAGAACGGAGGCTATCCCTGCCCCGAAGTGCCGCATCTGTTTACAGCGGCGCCTTCCGGCCGGGTCATGCCGGAACTGCCGATGAGTCTCATGAGGCTCGGGGCCACGCGAGTGGGATTCTCCGGAGGTGGTTATCTACGGCTCTTTCCAACCTGGCTTATCCATCGTGGTTTCAGGGCGCTAAACCGTCGGGGAATTCCCGGCATCGTCTATCTTCACCCGCGAGACTTCGCGCCGGATTGCCCGGTGGTCGAGATGTCTCGCGCCAGACGGTTCAAATGCTACGTCGGGCTCTCTAGCACCGCGGCGAAACTCCACTCGATCCTCTCGAGGTATCAATTCGCCTCTTGCGGCACAGTGATGGCCCGAGCGTTCCCAGAACTGGAGCTCGCTTGATCGACGTCCTGATCATCACGAAGAACGAGGAAGCCAACATCGGCTTCTGCCTTGAGGCGCTCCAAGGATGGACGCGAAGGGTTTTTGTGGTCGACAGCGGTTCTACCGATCGGACTCAGGAGATCGTGGAGTCTGCCGGCGCGACGTTCGTTCACCATGACTGGGCGGGGTACGCGGCGCAGAAGAACTGGGCGCTCCACAGCCTTCCGCTCGATGCCGAATGGACGTTGATCATCGATGCCGACGAAGTGGTGACACCCAAGCTCCGAAGAGAGATCGAAGTGGTGCTGGCGAAAGACATTGACGAGGTCCCCGAATCGGCGTTTTATCTGAATCGGCTGTTCTACTTCCTCAACCACCCAATCCGGAACTGCGGGTACTTTCCAAGTTGGAACCTGAGGTTGTTCAAGCGGGGGAGCGCGCAATACGAAGACCGAGCGGTTCACGAGCACATGGTGGTCGAGGGAAAAGTCGGCTATCTCACGGAACCGATGATCCATGACGACCGTCGCGGCATGGAACACTCGATCGCGAAGCACAACAGCTACTCGAGTCTTGAAGCGCAGGAGATTCTTCGCGGTCGTGAAGCCGCAGGGCCTCCGGCTTCGGGTCTGGAGTCAAGTTTTTTCGGGAATGCACTGCAGCGTCGGCGGTGGTTCAAGCAGAGGATCTACCACTTACTTCCGGCTCCGTGGCTTTTTCGCTTTCTCTACATGTACGTCTGGCGAAGAGGATTCCTCGACGGATCCACGGGGCTTCGGTTCAGTCTCTTCATCAGCGCCTACGAGTTTCTGATCTCGCTGAAGATCCGAGAGCTGCGACTCGACCGGGCACCGCGGCTTCCGAAACCGATGGACCCCTCACTTCCGAGCAAGGATCTTCCAGTCACCGTTGTGGTGCCCGTTCTGAACGAAGAGAAGAACCTACCCGCGTGCCTGAGTCGACTCAGCCGATTCGCGAAGGTGGTCGTGGTCGACTCGGGAAGTACCGATCGAACCTGCGAGATCGCCGTCGAGCACGGAGCGGAGGTCGTTGACTTCCGTTGGAACGGTCAGTTTCCGAAGAAGCGAAATTGGGTTCTGCGAAACTACGAGTTCGACACGCCCTGGGTCCTCTTCCTCGATGCCGACGAATACGTCACGGAAGATTTCTGTAACGAGTTGGCAACGCGGCTTCCGGAGACCCCCCACGATGGAATGTGGCTTTCGTACCACAACTACTTCATGGGTCGCTACCTGCGCCATGGCACAGCCTTCACGAAACTAGCGTTGATCCGAACCGGCAGCGGTGAGTACGAACGAATTGACGAGGAACGATGGAGTCATCTCGATATGGAGGTGCACGAGCATCCCGTGCTCGAAGGCACCATCGGGAAGATCGCGTCTCACATTGACCATGATGATTACAAGGGGCTCGAGTCCTACATCAGCAAGCACAACGAATATTCGTCGTGGGAGGCAAAGCGGTATGCCAAGCTGCTGGAAGATGGCGGTGGGGGTCAGTCTTACTTCACCAGGCGGCAGCGATGGAAGTACGGCGCGCTTCGCCGGTGGTGGTTGGCGCCCGGCTACTTCCTGGTGAGTTACGTTCTGCGGTTTGGCATGCTGGACGGCTTCCCGGGATTCGGTTTTGCGTTGCTCAAGTGGAGCTATTTCTTCCAGATCCGTCTGAAGATCATCGAACTCGAAAGTGCCGACGACCAGAGTCCCGCGGCTCGGATTTGATCAATCGACGGAATCCGTCCCCGACGGTGATCGGTCGAACTTTCTCATGGCGATCTCTCTTCCGGGGTTTCCGACCGTCACGGTCCATGGCTTCGCGTCTCGAACCGCCACCGCGGCGGCACCGATCACCGCGCCTTCGCCGACGGTGACGCCCGGCATGATGAACGCCCTTGCACCAATGAATGCGTCTTCGCCGACGTCGATGGGACCCACGATGAGCGGGAGTGCGGAGACCGAGAGATCATGGCTTCCCCCGCAGAGATAGGTGCCCTGGGCGATGGTGCATCGCGCTCGAAGGATGCACTCGCCAAGGTTGTAGACCTCGCTGTCGGGTCCGAGGCAGGCACGATCGTGCAGTTCCAATTGCCATGGAACGCGGATTCGACAGGTGGCGGCGACATACGGCCGCCCTTGGATTCGACAACCGAAGAGTCGGAGCACCAGTAGACGCCATCGATTGAGCGGGTTCGGTGTCCATCGGCAGGTCACCGTCCACACGATGGCGAAGAAGGCCACACCGAGTCGTTCCCGGAACGACCACGGGCTGGCATAGGCGCTGGCCTGATCCTTCTGCTTTCGATGGAGTCGATCTTTGGGGCGAGTGCTCACGATCGGTGCCGTCCTTCCCGAAGTGCGTCGATGGATTCCTGGAAATCCGCGAGGTACGCGTCTGCGATCTTCTCGACTCCGTATCGGCTGGCGGCGGTGATCGCCGCCGCGGAAAGTCGTCGACGCAGTGCTTGATCGTCGGCGAGCCGTTCCAACGCTCCGGTGAGCGAGTCAATCTCTCCATCGCCTCGCGTAAAGACGAGTCCGGTTTGATCATTCTGGATATAGGCCGAATACTGGGGAAGATCCGCGACCACGGGCGGCAGGCCACAGGCCATGGCCTCCAGCGGCGCGACCGGAGACGCCTCGCCTCTCGCAGCGATCGACGGATAGCAGTAGAGGTCGGCTGCCCGGAGTTCATCGGCCAGCGAAGTGGGATCTGCAACGCCCCCGGGAAGTTCGAGAGGCGATTCCCCGGCGAGATCCTTCAACCGGCGAACGTAATCAGGGCCACCGCCACCGTCGCCTTGTCCGGCAGGGCCAACCAGGCGGAGTTCGAAGTTCCGGCCGCGACCGAGAAGCCGTCGCCAGGCTTCAACCAGTAGATGCAACCCTTTTTCAGGGTGAATGCGGCCGGTATAGAGGATGCGGATCGGGCGATGGGATGACGTCTCACCCGGATTCTCAATCGGGTGGAAAATGTCTAGATCCACGGGATTACCGATCAGGGCGATTCGATTCGCCAATGCGGGGCGCTCACCGGCGATGCCGTCGACGATGGCTTGCGACACGGTCGATATTCGATCGACCCCGCCGTAGAGGAACATCTGCCCCTTCGGAAATCGCTGCACATGCATGTTCAGGACCCCGATTTCGGCTTGTGCGCGGCGGCGGGGAGACCGGAGAATCCAAGGCAGCCAGAAGCAGTTGGTGATGGTCACATCGGCCTGAGGGAGAACCCTCCGCGCGGATCTGGACCAGCCAAAGTCCCGGAGGATGTCCATCTTGACGCTCGAACCCCGGTCAAGAAGCGGAAGACGAACGAATCGGATCCCGTCGATCGAATCGCCCCGGGGGAGATCGGGATGATCAGGTCCGACGACCGTGGTGGGGTGTCCGCGGCGGGCGAATGTCTTGGCCAGCCTCCACCACACCTTCTCAATCGCACCACTGGGTGCGGGCGGCGGTGGCTTGAATGGTCCCAACACGATGGTGATGTGCATCTGGCGAGCACCTCCGGCTCCGGGACTGGATCGCGAGATCGTAGGATACGGTTTCGTGACTCACGGCCGTCGTTCCGGCCGTGACCTTGCTCCGACTCCTCGAACCAAACCGGAACGGTTGATGCCCCTTCGACTCCACGACACCCTCGAGCGACGTCTGATCGACTTCATTCCACTCGACCCCTTGGGCCCGGTGACGTTCTATACGTGCGGGCCGACAGTCTATGACTACGCACACATCGGCAATTTTCGATCATTCCTGAATGCCGATGTGCTTCGAAAGACCCTTGAATTCCTTGGGTACGACGTGCGACACGTCATGAACATCACCGACGTGGGTCACATGACCGATGACGCGGTCGCGGATGGCGGAGGCGAGGACAAGATGGCGGTCGCGGGCAAGCGGCTGCTGGAGGCCAAGAAATCGGGCTCGCTTCCAGAGGGGGCGGAACTAGATCCGAATGATCCGACCGCGATCGCCGACTTCTACGCCGCGGCGTTCGTGGAAGATGCACGGATTCTCGGGCTCGGTGTCGTCGAGGATGCGGATGCGGACCCCGCCTTGATGCCGCGGCCTTCCCGTTGGGTTCCGCAGATGATCACGTTGATCGAGCGGCTCATCGAGCGGGACCACGCGTATGTGGGTGGCGACGGCGCGGTGTACTTCGAGGTTCAGAGCTTTCCCGACTACGGTCGGTTGAGCGGGAACACGATCGACGCCCTGCGTGAGGGAGAAGGTGGCCGGATCAGCGCGGCCAATCAGGCAGCGAAGCGACACCCTGCAGACTTTCTGCTCTGGAAGCCGGATCCGTCGCACCTCATGCGATGGGCCAGCCCTTGGGGAGAGGGATATCCGGGTTGGCATCTCGAGTGCAGCGCCATGGCCCTCGGGCTTCTGGCACCGGAGAGCGGGGAATTCGCCGGGCAAATCGATCTTCACTCCGGCGGCGAAGACAACATCTTCCCGCACCACGAATGCGAGATCGCCCAGAGTTGCGCCGCCACGGGGAGTCCCCGATTTGCGAGGAACTGGTTCCACACGCGGCACCTCGTGGTCGAAGGCGAAAAAATGTCCAAGTCGAAGGGAAACTTCTTCACGGTGAGAGACATTCTTTCGAAGGGCGCGACGCCCGCGGCGCTCCGGCTCGAACTGGTTCGAACGCACTACCGGCAGAATGCGAACTTCACGTTCCAGGGGCTCCGAGACTGCGGTCGCATGATCGATCGGTGGTGCCGGCTGGAAGCCCAACTCGAATCGGGCGAGGTGGTTGCCGGCGAGGGTGCCGGGCCGTTGGAGTCTGCATTGCCGGAATTCACCAATGCCATCAGTGACGATCTCAATCTCGCTCGTGCCATCGGCGTACTCAACGAGGCGGTCAACGCCAGTCGTGTCGAAGCCGATGCCGTCGTCGGTGATCCACGGCGTGCAGCTTCCGAACTCGCGGCCTTGCGGCGAATGAACGAGGTGCTGGGCGTGCTCGAGCGGAACAACCCGCTCGACGTCGCTGGCGATGACGACCTGGCCGGGAAGGTGGAGGTCCGCATCGCGGCACGCGCGGAAGCCAAGGCCAACAAGGACTGGGCCGCCGCGGACGCCATTCGTGACGAGTTGACCGCCCTCGGAGTCGCGATCAAGGACGGGCCGGAAGGCACCTCCTGGTCGCGGATCGTCGAATGAGTGCCCGCCAATCCGGTCTCGAAGGTCGACCGCCGGTCATCGGATTGACTGGTGGGATCGGTGCCGGAAAGAGCGCCGTGGCGGCGATTTTCGCCGAGCTCGGCTGCGTGGTCAGCGATTCCGATCGGGATTCCCGGGCCGTTCTTGCGGAGCCGGAAATCCTGGAGACGATTCGAAAATGGTGGGGACCGGGCGTGATCACCAGTGATGGGAGGCCTGATCGATCTGCGATCGCGGAACGCATTTTCCGGAATTCGGAAGATCGGACCCGCCTCGAAGGTCTGGTTCATCCCAGAGTCCACGCGGCTCGGGAGCAGTCGTTTGCCACGGCGCCCGCCTCGACTCGGGCCCTGGTCATCGACGCGCCACTGCTCTTCGAGGCCGGGATCGACGGGTCTTGCGACGCCGTCGTGTTCGTCGACGCGCCACGAGACATCAGACTCGAACGCGTTCGTTTGAATCGTGGTTGGGACGAGTCTGAATGGTCCCGCCGCGAGTCGGCCCAGATGCCCCTCGAGGAGAAACGGTCGCGAGCCACGGTGGTGATCGACAATTCGGTGGGAATTGACAGTCTTCGGTCCAAGGTTGAAGCGGTACTGAACGCCCTCGCTCCGCGTTGAGGGATCTTTGATCCGATCACCAGCATCGCCAGACTTGATCATCCGATTGCGGGGGTGTCCTGAGCCGATTCTGAGGGAGGACCGATCCAAAAAACGGGCTCTATCGCGGTGATCCTTCCTGAAGAGGCTTGACCAGAGCCGAAAGTCGGTCCATCATGCACCTGCACGGGAACGCCCTGTCGCTTCCCCCCTCACAACGCGTCGCCTGTCGAGCCGTGCTCGAAGATCCAACGGGTCATTCCAGCGGATCCCCACGGCACCCCGGTCTCATCCATCGACCGTCGCAGGCCACCCTCCATCAGGTTGTTCCAACCATGACAAGCAAGTCCCGTCGTCGTCGCCGAAAGCCCGGCGGTAGTTCCACTCCCCACGGTTCGAGTGGCGACTCTATTACGCTCGCTCCAGGTTCGGTCCCGACCGACGAGCAGCTCGAGTTGGAGGCCGCCGAACTAGAGGAGGAACTACAGGAGAGATACAACCTCGCGAAGAAGAGCGATCTTGATCTCGCGAAACTTCAGAAGCTGACCAATCCTGAGCTCCTAAAACTCGCCAAGAAAGAGAAGATTGAAGACGCTGGCAATCTGCCCAAGCAGAAACTGGTGTTCGAGATCCTCCGGAAGCGGGCAGAGAAGGCCGGCCTGATGATGGCCGAAGGCACGCTCGAAGTGATGCCGGAGGGTTTCGGTTTCCTTCGCAGCGCCGAGTACAGCTACCTTTCCTGCGCCGACGACGTCTATGTCGGGCCAAGTCAGATTCGTCGATTCGGTCTCCGTCGCGGCATGGTCGTGAAGGGTTTGATCCGACCGCCGAAGGAAGCCGAGACGTACTTCGCAATGCTTCGGGTCGAGGAAGTCAACGGGCGGGATCCTAAGGTTCTGCATGATCTTCCGACTTTCGAAAATCTCACGCCGCTCCACCCCGACCGTCGAATTCAGCTGGAATTGGTTGATGAACCGACTCGTCTCGAGCCGCGGATCATTGACATGGTCACCCCGTTGGGCTTCGGCCAGCGTGCGCTGATCGTCGCGCCGCCTCGGACCGGCAAGACGGTGATTCTCCAACAGATCACCAACGCCATCGCCAAGAACCACCCTGAAGCCTATGTGATCGTGATGTTGATCGACGAGCGTCCTGAAGAAGTCACGGACTTCAAGCGAAACACTCCGGACACAGTCGAAGTGGTCGCGAGCACGTTCGATGAAGAGGCCACGCGGCACATCGCCGTCGCGGAGATCGTGATGGAGAAGGCGCGACGTATGGTGGAGTTTGGGGACCACGTCGTGATCCTCCTCGACTCAATCACGCGACTTGCTCGTGGTTACAACAACGGCATGGCCGGATCCGGAAAGATCGGTTCCGGCGGCGTCGACAATGCCGCACTCATCAAACCCAAGAAGTTCTTCGGATCGGCTCGAAACATCGAGAACGGCGGATCGCTGACGATCATCGCGACCGCGTTGGTGGATACCGGCAGCCGGGCCGACGAAGTGATCTTCGAAGAGTTCAAGGGAACCGGAAACGCGGAGCTCCATCTCGACCGGAAGCTCGTCGAGAAGCGTGTCTACCCCGCGATCGACATCGCCGCGAGCGGAACTCGACGAGAAGAACTGCTTCTTGATCCGAAGGAGCTCGAGCTCATCACCCGCCTTCGCAAGGTCGTTTCGGACATGAACGTCGTCGAGGCCATGGAACTGGTGCGGTCGAGACTCGCCAAGACCAAGAGCAATGGTGAATTCCTGATGACCATGAGCATGGGCTGAAGTCTCTGGTAGATAAAACGTGCCGAGGCGGCCGGATCGGTGATGAGAGCTGATTTTCAGCCCCTGCCCGGGGTCGTGGGAACCTCTCCGGAACCGGGGAACCGGGCGGGGCGTACGGCAGATGGATGCAGGTCCTTCTCGATGTCCGGTACTCCGGACCTCGAGCACTTCGGGGCCCGGCAGGATCGATGAGAAGTTCCTTGCTCGGATTCATGACTCGTTTCGAGCGCATGGAGTGCATGGAGTGCATGGAGTGCATGGAGCGGTTCTGACGGGTATCGTCGATTGATGAGAAAACCGTCCGACTCAGGTGAGAATTCGGAGATTCGCGTGCGAGCAACCAAGAACCATCGTGGCATGACCCTGGTCGAGATTCTGACCGTGATCGGGATCATCGTCATCTTGTTGGCGATCCTTCTTCCGGGCCTAGGTACCGTCAATCGAACGGCCCAGCAGGTCACCAGCGAGAACAACCTTCGCCAGATCTTTATGCTGATGACCGAATACTCGACGGATAATCGCGAGTTCATCGTGCCGTCCAGTTTCGACTATCGCAACGCGAGCTATTCCGGAACGATCCGTAAAGACAGCCCTGCGGGCGTCTCTCCGTTGATCGGACCAAGCGATGGCGGGAACTTCCCATTGGGGGATTTTGAGAGCGTCGGATCCTGGGCAGACATCCTCTGGACCTACACCAGTCTGAGCGCCAGCGGCATCCTCATCCCGTTTGAGGCTGGTTTGAATCCGAATGGTTACAACTATCGATATGACGCTCCGGACCGGGCCGTCTTTCAGTCGGATCCAGGTTTCAAGAACATCCTCCGAAGCACGGTGAAAATGACGGAGACGGTCGGTGGATCGGAAGCGACACCCTTCGGCGACGGCGCGAGATTATCGGAAGTGGGTCAGCCGGGATACTTCGCGGCCAACGACTGGTTCAGAATCAGCGGTCCCAACTCCCAGTGGTATTCGAGACCGCAGATCCGTTTCCCCGCGCGTTCGGTGTACATGGTCGACTCCAATGCTGGTGAGACGATCAACCCGACCACAGAGGGTTGGGGAGACTTGGGAGCCGGGTACAAGACCCAAGTCGACTTCCGCTACATCGGTGATACAGCGCTCTTCCTGACGCTTGATGGAGGGATCAAGACAGAGACGGCCTTTGTCAATCTCGATGAGATCGAAGATCGGAATTATCTGATTCACGGCCTCGATGCCCGGCCGGTGGACGGCCACGAACACCCCGATCCCTGAGTCAAGATGATGGCGCTGCAAGACCTTCAGCCTTGGGTTCGCCCCTTTTTCAGGAGGGCGATGTGGAGGGCATCTTCTGGATGTTTCGTGGAGAAGCGGCTTGAAGCGATGACTTCTGCCTGAATTTCGACTTCATGGCGGGCGAACTCTATGGGCAATCCGGATCAGATTCAGCTCATGAGATACCTTTTTAGCGCCAAAACGAGTGCATTATGCGGACGTTTTGGCCTCGAGATCACGAAGCCGGTCTTCTCTGTGATCGATGGGCAGTCATCAGTGGCTGGACGACCTCTTTCAACTCTTGCCTTCCCGCCGCTATTCGCTACACTCTGCGATCTACCGTCCCCCATGGGGCGGTTTTTCTTCGGCGGTCGTCGAGCTCTACCGACCATATCGCCTGGGCGGTTCTTCCGCCCGACAAGTTGATGTGTGGATGTGTGGATGTGTGAAAGGTGCTTCGGCACTTGTTCGATGCCACCGTAGCTCAGTGGTAGAGCACACCCTTGGTAAGGGTGAGGTCACGGGTTCGAGTCCCGTCGGTGGCTTCAAGAATTTCGGGAACGACCATGTGTTTCATATGGTGCGTTCCCAACCGGAACCCGACTGAAGGTGGTCGGGCAAAACCCCTCCGGAGGAATGGTCCACGAAGGACCGGAACTCCAACCGTCGAACGCCGTCCAGTCACACACTGACTCTAGATGGCGCGAATTCAGGAGATGCCCGCAGATGGCAAAGGAAGTCTTCAAGCGGACCAAGCCGCACGTCAACGTGGGCACCATCGGCCATGTCGATCACGGCAAGACCACGCTCACCGCAGCGATCACCACGGTCCAAGCAAGCAAGGGCCTTGCAAAGCCGATTGCCTACGACGAAGTCGCGAAAGCGTCTGAGTCTGAAGGTCGTCGCGACCCCACCAAGATCCTCACCATCGCGACCAGCCATGTCGAGTATGAGTCGGAAAACCGGCACTATGCTCACGTCGACTGCCCTGGTCACGCCGACTACGTGAAGAACATGATCACCGGCGCCGCCCAGATGGACGGCGCGATTCTGGTGGTCTCTGCTTCCGACGGCCCGATGCCCCAGACTCGCGAGCACATCCTGCTCGCCCGTCAGGTCGGCGTGCCGAGAATGGTCGTCTTCCTCAACAAGTGCGACCTGGTCGATGACGAGGAACTCCTCGATCTCATCGAACTCGAGGTTCGCGAACTGATGACCAAGTACGACTTCCCCGGCGACGACGGTCCGGTCATTCGTGGAGCGGCGTTCCCCGCCCTCCAGAACCCTGATGATGCCGAGAAGAACGCCTGTATCGGAGAGCTTCTCGAAGCCCTCGATACCTACATCGAAGAGCCGGTGCGGGAAACCGACAAGCCCTTCCTGATGTCGATTGAAGACGTCTTCTCGATCAAGGGTCGCGGTACTGTTGCGACCGGCCGTATCGAGCGTGGCGTCATCAAAGTCGGAGACGAAGCCGAGATCGTCGGCCTCTCCGCCGAGACGCTTAAGACGATCGTCACCGGCGTCGAAATGTTCCAGAAGACCCTCGACCAGGGCCAGGCCGGCGACAACGTCGGTTGCCTTCTTCGTGGTGTCGAAAAGGAGCAGATCCAGCGTGGTCAGGTGCTCGGCAAGCCCGGCAGCATCAAGCCCCACACCAAGTTCCAGGCTCAGGTCTACGTCCTGACCAAGGAAGAGGGTGGTCGACACACGCCGTTCTTCTCCGGTTACAAGCCGCAGTTCTACTTCCGTACCACGGACATCACCGGAAAGCTCACCCTCTTGGGTGGTGCTGAAATGTGCATGCCCGGCGACAACGTCGAACTCGAGGTTGACCTCGAGGGCAAGGGCGTTGCGATGGAAGTAGGCGTTCGTTTCGCGGTTCGCGAAGGTGGCCGTACCGTCGGCTCCGGCGTGGTGACCTCGATCGTCGAGTGATACCAATCGATCGGTGTTCGGAGCCCGGCTTCGGCCGGGCTCCGGTCCCGAATCGGTGGTTCGATGAGGCCATCCGGCCTTGCAGTGAATTGAGTAGAGACCCCAGAAGGGTGATGTGGTCATGGCCAAGAGAGCACAGAATCGTGAGTTTGTCTGGCTTCAGTGCACCGAAACCGGTGAATTGAACTATCGAACCAATATTCGCGTCAAGGGCGGGATCGACGAGAAGGTCAAGGAGGGCTTTAAGAAGTACTCCCCCTCTCTTCGGAAGCACACCCTTCACAAGATCAAGCGGAAGTGATCGGCGGCTTTCGTCGCGGCTTTGGCGGCGACTTTGTCCGCATCAACCTCCTACGCCAGTAGCTCAATTGGCAGAGCAGCGGATTCCAAATCCGCAGGTTGAGTGTTCGAGTCACTCCTGGCGTGTTTCCAGACCGAAGACGGATCCATCGGACGGATTCGAATGGTCCGCTCCAGTTTTTGTTCACAGTTGGGAATGCAAGCAATGTCTACGGCGATCTACAAGAAGGGCCAGGGCTACTGGACTCGGCAGATGTCAACGATTGCGGGCGGGGTGATGATTCTGCTTGGTGCGATGTGGTTCTCCGACTTCTTCAAGAACGTCGGGTGGTTCGAACTGGATGCGATCTACTTCCGAGCAATCGCCGGAGTTCTCTGGGTCAGCGTCTTAGGATTCTTTCTGTACTACTTCATCTGGCTCAAGCCACGGTCGGTCGATTTTCTCGTGGCAACCGAGTCTGAGATGAAGAAAGTGAACTGGTCCTCCCGCCGTGAGGTGGTCGGATCGACGATCGTGGTGATCGCCCTTTCAGCCGGCATCGCCGGATTCTGCAAGGTGTGGGACCTAGTCTTTGTCACGTTCTTCAGCGCCATCAAGGTGCTTGATACCCCGATCTGATCACGACGGAGTTCTTTCCGTCCCGGTCATTCGGGATTCGAGGTGTATTCATGACCGTTTCCGATGAGCAGCCCATCGAGGGTGACACACATATTCCGGCAGAGATGCCGGTGAACGACACATCCAAAGAGGTCGTCGCGGCTACCGAACCGGTCATGAAGACCGCGGCGAAGCCAGCGGACGTCAAGCCAGAGGTCAAGAAGCGGACGCTCGCGTCCGGCCGCGAGGCAACCACCCTTGCTGGTGGTCCGACACTCGAGAACTTCGGCGGCGTCGCCACCCATCGGATCGTCAATGAGGCCCCTGATCGTCCGGAGGCGCAATCCGTCGACAGCGAGAGCGCCGAAGGCGAATTCGACCCTGCGTCCGACATGCCGATGTATCGACCCGGCTTCGACTGGTTCGTGCTGCGGGTGGCGAGCAACAAGGAATCAGGGGTTCGTGAGACGTTGCTTCGCAAGGTCCAGATCGAAGGCATGGAACATCTCGTCGGCCGAATCATGGTGCCGACCGAGAAGACCCAATCGATCAAGGGCGGCGTGAGTCGTGTCTCCGAGACCAAGCTCTATCCGGGCTACGTCTTCGTGGAGATGTCGCTGGAAACCGACGGTCGAATCCCGCAGGACGTGTTTTTCCTCATCAAAGAGACCACGGGCGTCGGCGATTTCGTCGGTACCGCCGGGCGACCGACGCCGATGGCGGGCCACGAGGTCGAGAAGATGCTCTTCGATTCGCGGAAGCCCGACGAGGCGCCGCAAGTCAAGATGGAATTCCAGCCCGGCGATCCGGTCACGATCAAGGAAGGCCCCTTCGAGAACTACGAAGGAACGGTCGATGAGGTCATGCCCGACAAGGGACTGGTCCGGGTTCTGGTCACGATCTTCGGTCGTCAGGCTCCGGTCGAACTCGAGTATTGGCAGATCGCCAAGGCCGAGGAATAGGTCGGACGCACTGGGATCGATCGGGCACACGATCAAGACGTCCCGCTCGCGCCCTTTGGATCGATGCCGACCGTGAGGCGTCTTCGACGGACAGCCATGGGCTTTGGGGAGGATGATCCTCGCCGGTACACTGGTGGCGCCTTCAGGGAGGCCTTTTCATGAACGATTCTCTTCGCCGATTCTTCCGCCCCGCACTCTTTGTCGCCCTTGGACTGTCGAGCGTCGGCTGCACGCCGCACGCCACGTTCCCTTCCGACAGCGGTACCGAAATTCTGGCTCCTGGGATGTATCCTGCCCCGCAGTTGATGGGCATGGGGCTGAAGGCCACCTACGAAAAGACGGTTGGAGATCTCCCCTTCGTTGAAGCTTCGGTTGCAGGCGAGGCGGCAGCACCGCCAGCATTGGTGTACGCCCTGCCCAGCGGCGTGAGCGCCGGTGATTGGAAGCAGATCGGGATTCAAACCGACATCGACGGTGCACGCGAAGTCACACGGGCCGATATCACGAATGGCACGCCGGTCTGGGAAGTGAAGCAACTTCGAATCCGCTCCAACCGAGCGGAAGTCGACGTGGTCTATCCGAGCGGTGGTGACGTGTACCAACTGGCGACCGCAATCTTCAAGTCTGAGCCGTTCGGACCGTTTCGGTTGCAGTCGTTCCAGCGATGGCTGATTGCCGAAGACATGCCGACGTGTCATCATCCCGTCGAAGTCGCGAATGCGAAGGCGGAAGTCGATGCGGAAGCGGCTCGCAAGGCTGCAGAAGAGAAGGCTGCCGCCGACGCTGAAGCAGCGAAGAAGGCGGCCGAGAATGAAG
>CALFOM010000096.1 GCA_937919685.1 uncultured Phycisphaera sp. | reverse complement strand
AAGTTCGTGGTCGGTGGGTGTCCTCGACTTGCCCTGGCCACTGGCCGGAGTCGCCGCGCTGATGGGCATCGAACTTCGCTCGATCGGACCAGGCAACTTCGCGAGAAAGATCGAGGAATCGTTCGCCGCAGGCGATTTCGCCCCTACACTCTCTGAGGACCCGGATCCATGAAAAAACCGGTCTGACAGCATCGACGCAAGGACCGAATGAACGCCATGACCATCGACCGACACACCTGGCTCATGTGCCTCATGCTCGCCGCAGTCTCCTGCGTCGCCTCTTCGCCGGCCGTGGCGCAGGACGCCCTGCTCTGGAGCGACGAGTTCAACGGAACCGGCGCCCCCGACCCCGCGATCTGGACCCATGATCTCGGGGATCTCGGGGTGAACAACGAGCTCCAGATCTACACCGACTCGCCTCAGAACGTGCGGGTCGTGGGCGGAAACCTCGCGATCCATGCCCGACGAGAAGCCGACGGACACTTCACATCCGGTCGAATCCGAAGCGAGGGCAAGGTCATGTTCCAGTACGGAACCGTCGAGGCCAGGATCAGGATTCCCGATCTCGCCGATGGCCTGTGGCCTGCTTTCTGGACCCTCGGCAACGACATCTCAAGCGTCGGTTGGCCGAGGTGCGGCGAGATCGACATCCTGGAGATGGGCGGCGGCGAAGCCATCGCGAACGGCGAGGTGAACCGCCGGGTCTATTCGACGGCACATTGGGACTTCGAGGGCGCCTACGCGAGCTACGGTCAACAACGGACAACCGCGGAAGAACTGAGCAACGACTTCCACGTCTTTCGACTCGAGTGGACGCCGAACGCCATCCGAACGTTCGTGGACGGTCAGCAGGTCTGGGTGATGAACATCGCCGACCAGGACGCGATGAGCGGGCACGAATTTCACGCACCGCACTTTCTCATCATCAACCTGGCGGTCGGAGGCTCGTTCACCGGGATCACCAATCCGAACGGCATCACCGCAACGCTTCCCGCGGCGTATCTCGTCGACTACGTCCGGATCTATGAAAACGGCCACACCATCTTGAGCGGCCCCGGGCTCGATCCCGAATGCCCGGGCGACATCACGGGCGACCACGAGGTCGATGCAGCGGACCTCGGGATCCTGCTTGCCCTCTGGAACACCGACGGCAAGAGCAGGCCCGAAGCGGACGTCAACGGCGACGGCACCGTGAACGCCTCGGACCTCGGACTCCTGCTCGGCGCCTGGGGCCCCTGCCCCTGACCGAATTCGACATCAACGAAAGACGCCAACCCGCCGCGACCTCGCGTCGGGGCGGGCTTTCGTTCCGAGCGTGCTTCTCCTGTTGACGTGTTGAGTCAACAAACGCCACAACTGCCACATTGATCTTGATTCCTGCGAACAGGAAGCGGTTTTCGAAGGTGGAAACGGACGTTGCCAAGCTGAATGTCGATGGTTCGAGCCTGCTCCCACGTCCTCAGGAAGGCCGCGCCGCACTCTTCTTCCACGAAGGACTGCCCGGACTCGTGGATTCACCCCAGAACGAAAAGCACGCCCAACCGAGAACGGCCGGGCGTGCGAATTCGAAAAGTGACCGGTGTGACCAAACGACGATCAGGGACAGAAGCCCCACGAAGCCAGCATGAATCCGAGGTCCGCACCGTTGACCGAGCCGCTGCCGTCGAAGTCGCCCGACCCGGGACCACCGAACTGTGAAAGCAGGAGACCGATGTCCCCACCGTTGACCACAAGGTCGCCGTTGAGGTCGGCGACGCAGACGTCACCGTCTTCGCATTCGACACCGCCGTAGACCAGCAGGTCGACGCCGGCTTCGACCAACGATCCTTCACCAAGATCGCTCGCTCGGAATCGGAGCTGCATCTGGTCGGTCGGCGCGAGCAAGTCATCGATCGAGAAGGAGACCGTGACCCACGCCCCGGCGTTCTCGTTCACATTCTCGACGAGCGTCCAGGTGGATCCACCGTCGTTGGAAATGTCGATGACCATGGTGTCGGCGTTGGGTGCCGCTCCGGTCTCGTTGGAATACCACCGCCGGTAGGACACCGTCCCGCCGTCGATCGCGGTGGCATCGAAGATCGGACTCAGCAACGAGGTGGTTCCTCCGTCGACGTCGTTCTCGCCAAGGCTGCCCCCCAGTGACCCCTGTCCTGTGACGAAGCAGAACGTGCCGCTGGCGGCGTTCTCCGGCTGTGCCGCCGTACCGTTGGGATTCACCCGGATCCAGACGCCCGTGGAGGCGTTGTCGCCAGGAATCCCCGCGACCCATCCGCTCGCGACTTCGAGATCATCTTCGATGACGATGAGTTCGGTGCCGACGTTGAAGGAGAGCGGCGCCAGCCCGCCGTTGGCCGGGAACAGCACCTGCCCGACGATCTTCGATTCGAGCTGAAAGTAGAACTGGGGATCCGAATCGCAAACCGCGGCGGGAAGCGTCGCTTCAAAGAGATCGCCACCGACCTGAACGAGGGGATAGGACTCATAGAGACCGCCACCCGACCGGAAGCGCATCACCCGTGAACCCTCCAGGATCACGTCTTCACGGGCCCTCATCTCAACTTGCACGTGGAGAGACTCGCCCGCTTGCACGAAATCTGGAATCGCCGTCTGGACGTCGATCACCGGACCGAGGAACGACGCGTCGAGCGCGGCTTTCACGTCGAGCACGCCACCCGTGACCACCAAACCGGCCAGTCCGGGGACCGGACGCACGGTGTTCAAGATGATGTCGATCACATCCTGGAAGGGCGCGTTCCCGAGGACCGAGTAGACCAGAGCCACACCACCTGCGACATGCGGAGTCGCCATCGAAGTCCCGCTGAAAGAGCTGTAACCGTTGTTCGGCGTGGTGCTCAGAACCGAAACACCGGGCGCCGCCAAGTCGACGTTGGATCCGTATTGACTGAAACTGGCGAGGTTGTCGTTCGAATCAGTCGCGGCGACCGAGAGCACGTTCGAAAGAGCGTAGGCCGCCGGATAGCTGGCCCCGTTGGATCCGCCGTTGCCCGCCGCAGCGCAGAAGATGTGGTTGTAGTTCACGCCGGCACTCTCGATGAGTGCACTGAACGCTCCACTGAACCCGCCGCCACCGTAGCTGTTGTTGGAGACCTTCGCCCCGTTGACACAGGCATATTCAAGCGAGTCAAGGATCGCCTGGGTGGAGAGCGACTGGTTTCCGACCCGAAGCGGCATGATGCTGCATCGCCAGTTCACACCGACCACACCGACGCCGTTGTTGCCGCGGGCCCCGACCGTGCCGGCGGTGTGCGTTCCGTGGCCGTTCTGGTCCGCGGGATTCGGATCGTCGTCGTAGTAATCGTACCCGTTGACGTCGTCGATCTCGCCGTTGCCGTCGTCGTCGATCCCGTTACCGGCGATCTCATCGACGTTGACCCAGATGTTCTCCTGAAGATCGGGGTGCCCCGTGTCGGATCCGGAATCGATGATCGCGATGGCGAACTCCTGCACGCCGACGTGGTCGTCCCAGGCTGCGGGAGCGTTGATCTTTTCGAGACCGTACATCTGCGAATACTGCGGATCGTTGGGAATGGTGTCGAAGAACTCGAGAACGTAGACGGGCTCGATGAACTCGAGCACGTCGCCGCGAAGGGCGTAGGACTCGAGCACGGCGGCCTCGTCGCCGGCCGTCTCAAGGCAGAAGAGGCCCGGGACGAGTCGATATCCGCTCGAGACCGTGGCATCCATGTCGGCAAGCACGGCCGCGAAGGCATTCTCGCCGACATCCGGGCGGAACTTCGCGAAGACTCGATTCGGAACGCGATCGAATTCACGCCACGCAGGATCCGGGACAAGCTCGAACGCGGGCGCGTTGCGGACCATCGCCCGGGCACTAGGTTTCTTCATGGCCGGAGGTGCCGCGATGACGGAAACCACGACGGCTCCAGAGAGCAGACCGACGAGCAGGTTCTTCATGGGGGTGATCCTTCAGCATCTTCGTTTTTGAGGGGAGAAAAGTTCGGCAGCGAATTGGACGCAGTCGCCTGAAATCGGTTCCTAGATCCATTAAAACCGTCGGTCAGCAATCGTTTGGGCCTCACCGGCACCTTTCTGAGAGCAGAGGCGAGCGGGGCAAGGCCTTCCCTCTTGTCCTCGACCACCGCGAGCGCGAGGTCACCTCGGAAGAGAACGCCGTCGGCCCGGAAGGGCGTGCCTCGTTGAGTCACCCGGCCGCGGACTGTGAGTCACCCCGCGGTGAAGGCGTACTCGCTGCGGATCTCGTTCTACTTGTCCCATCCCGCAACCTCGAGTGCCGGTGTGATGAACCGCATGCAGGTTTCTGATTCGGTGAGGGGCATTGCAGGGGCATGGTAGAGGATGGCGGGGTGG
>CALFOM010000095.1 GCA_937919685.1 uncultured Phycisphaera sp. | reverse complement strand
CTCCTGCATCGCTTCCTGCAACTCGTTCTGAACCTCCTGCTTCACCTCGTTCAAAACCTCGTTCAACGTGGCATCGAAATCCAATCGGAGCTCAGAATCCGCGGCGACAGACGAATCCTGGAACAGAACCTGAACGGTCTCCTGAGTACCATCCGGCCAGAGCCCCATGACTTCGATGTACGGAAGGATGTCGATCGAAACCTCCACCGCCTCCTCCGCAAACAGGACCGCTCGGATGACGTCTCCACGTACTAGAGTCGTGCCCTCGATGACCGTCGACGCAGCCGCATCTCGCATCGTCGTGATCCAGAGGATCGCCTCTACGCCGTGTTGCAAACGGAACGAATCAAGTCCCTCGCAGTCGAAGTCGACCTTGGACGAGAAATCTCCGTCGACTCGACTTCTTCCCTGGCAACGAGCGATCGCGACCGCGGACTCCGCGACGAGATCGAGGTCCGCCACGATCGTCCATCCAGCCTCCGTGAGCGACCGAGTCATCTGTTCCATGCTCGCCTCACCCTCTGAAAGCGAGGTTCGATCGTCCAGAACGATGAAGGACCCGGTGCCGACCGGCGATGGAGCCGTCCATTCGTCGGCCGCCGTCGTTCCTCGCTGGAGCCGTATCTCGTAGCTGCTTTCAATCGCGCCTCGCTCCAACATGTCTTCGCGGACATCATCGATCGCGATCTGCATCGCCGAACTCGCCCGAGACGCGTCGAACCGCCCGACAATGCCATCGAACGCGCCGGCACCCCAGGACAATACGAACGCCAAGAAGAAGGCTGTTCCGGTCGCCACGAGCGCCACCAATGTTCCCGAGATCCTCAGATGCGGCGATCTGGGAACGCTTGCTCGTCGCGTTGAAACTCTTCGCCGCGCCGCCGCGACCTGTTCGCGAGCACGTGGCCGTTCACCCTGAGCAGCTGAAGCGTACGCACCCGTCATCCAGTTGGTCACTCGAATGTTCGGTCGCGTCCCGGCCAGCGGTGGCGGAGCGGCCGCAGTACGACGGACCGATGGCGATGGCGGCGGACTTGTGGCCGCCGGGTCGATCACACCGTCGGCATCCACCAATTCGACATTCGCGCCGGTCATCGAAGGCAGTTGCGCCGGTGTGATCGACCAGGGATTAGCTGAGGACGCAACGAACCGAAGATCATCGAGCATCTCGAGGGCCGACTCATAGCGTTGTCCGTAGTCCGCCATCGCACGTCGAACAATCCAACGCAGGGATTCGGGAGCGGGTCGTTCGAATCGACTGAGACCGCCATGGCCCGGGAAGGTGTTCTCCATGATGAAGTAGAGAACCGCCCCCGCACCGTAGATATCGAATTTGGCCCCATTCACTTCGTGCACCTTCACCCCGCGCATCGCCATCCGGACCATCTCCGGATCACGGAAGTACTCCGTGCCATGGGTGGTGAGGGTCATCGCGGATCGAAGCGATGTGACCAGTCCGAAATCGACCAGATGCGCGCCGCCGTCATGGACGATGATGTTGTCGGGTTTGACATCCTTGTGCCAGAGACCGTCGCGGTGATACCGATCAAGCGTCGAGACCAGGTCGATCTCGTAACCGAGCATTTCCGCGAGCGCGCGTCCCCTCAGTCCATCTTCGGTACCGACCGCGTGCGTTTCCCTCACGACGGCACCAAGGTGGTCACCCGGGTGATAGGGCATGGCGTACCAGAACTGCGTGTCATTGAGTTCGTGGGCAAGAACCAGTCCGAGACGCTTTGCTGAATCGAGCGAACGACTCTCGCGGACAATCTGCGGAAGAGAACTTCCGTCCGCGAGCGCGAAGCTCTTGATCACCACCACATCCGGCTGACCCGGAAGTCGCCGCTGCGTCCGCTCGTCAGGCCGCGCGATGTAGAGTTTGGCCCCAGAACCTCCCGCGGGAAGCGAGCCAGTGATTTCAAATCCTGGAAATTGAAGGCCTCGACCGGGTTGATCACGACCGGGAGCCCCCTTGAGATCCTCGACCGCCCGGACTTCGACGCCCTCCAGCAACCCGTCAAGGAAGAGGAGTTTCAGTGGCCTCCGTACCGCCACTCGGTACAGCCCCTTTCCAACGAGAAGAATCTCCCGCTTGACGCCGTCTGCGAAGTGGTTCGCAGTCGACCATCGTCCGATCAGCAGATTCAATATCGCCAGCGGTGCCAGCACGATGCTCGCGATGATGGCGCCGAGAATCCTCGCGATGTCGCGAATCATGCCGAAGATGAACTCAAAGACATGCCCGACGAGGAATCCGACTCCGCGTCCGGCCTGAAAGAGAATCGCGATCGCCGCGATCGTCATGACGATGGCGACGGCGGCGATCAAGAAGAATGCGATAATCGAAAAAGTCATGATCGGCTCCAGCCACCGGTCGTGCCGGCGGTCTTCATGGCGCAATGGAAGATCATCATCCGGGCGGAAGTCGGGATTCGTCGGCAACGATTGCCGCATGCCGCAGGTAGATTTCGCAGAGCGCCTCGTCGAACAACGTGTCGTCGAGTCCGAGGCCCGCGGTGGCGGCTTCGCTTCGCTCTTCTTCCGTAAAACTATACGTTGAGATCATCTCCATCAGTCTTTCGCGAAGAACCGTTCGGACTCTCTGAAGATGCCGAGAGACGGTCGGCTCGCTGATTCCCAAGCGCTCTGCGACCGTCTTTCCGGAGATGGAATCGAACACTCGCATCCGATAGACCTCGAAGTGCAGGAATTCGCTCTCCTGTCGAGTCGTGTCGATCGCCGCGTAGACCTTTGCTTGAAAGACCAATCGCTCGTATTCCGCATCCGGCTGTGGATCATTCGAGCGACCCATGAAACTCTCGTCGAGGCTTGCCGCTCGCTTTCCGCCACCACGCTTGAGGGCGTTGCGGCGATCCATTTCATCCCCGAGGACGTGCTTTGCAATGGAGAGGAGCCAGGTGCTGAACCGGGCACCGCGATCAGGATCGAACCGATCGATCGAGCCGGAAAGCGCGGTAAGCGTGTCCTGGGTCAAATCCTCCACCGTGGCCATGCCGACGGCACCACGACCCCAGCGGGTGAGTTGGGCCCGAATCACCGGACCGAACACCGTCCAAAGCTCGAACCACGCGGCATCATCTCGATTCCGGAGTCGAGCCACGAAGGAGGTCGTCATGGGGTTCATGAGTAGCACGTGTCCTTATTGGGAGAAGGTGGTCGCAGGTTTCGGAACTAGGAGTTCCCGGTGTCAGGAACCCTGATCTTCTTTTCACGATTCGACACGTCCCCGATATTAGGTCGAACTACCCAAAACCCCATTCTAGTGAGGTTGGACCGAAATTCGAACGCCGCTCTGAAATCCGACCTCCCAATCTCCCAGCAAGGGGGTGGAGCATCGAAATCAACCGGTATTCGAACTATCCCGCTGAAGCGGGCAACCGGAAGAGCCCTCGATGCGTGCCAAAGGAATCTTCCCATGTTCAGCATGAGCCGTTGTGTCTTGCGTTGGGGGCTGATCGGGGCTGCGGGCCTCGGCACACTTACGTTCTTCATCGGACCGGATCGCATCGCGGCAGGATTCGATCAGATTCGGAACAACGCACAGGCCTTGGCGGATGACTTCGTCGAGGACCCCGTCGCCCTCCGAAGGCAACTTGCCCAACTGGCCGAGAAGTACCCGGAGCGAATCGCCGAAGTTCGGACCGAGATCTTCGAAATTGATCGACAAGTGCAGTTGCTCGAAAAGGACCGCGACGTCGCACGGCGAGTGGTCGCCATGACCAACAGCGATCTCTCCGACCTCCGGGTCGCGATGGGTGACGCGGAACTCGACGCTCGGTCGGGACGAACCGTGTCCATTCGAGTCGATGGTCGGGCCGTGGACTTCGAAGGCGCCCGAAACGAAGCTCGTCGCATCGCGACGATTCGGTCCACTTATCAGGATCGTCACGCGGGAGATGACACCCAACTCACCTTCCTGAACACCCAGAAGGGTCGCCTGGTTGAGATCCTCGACACGCTCGAGGTGGAGCACTCACGATACGAAGCCAAACTCTGGCAACTGGATCGCCAGATCGACGCGATCGATCGCAATGATCGGCTGATCGAAATGACGAAGCAGCAGCAGCAAGTGCTTTCCGACTATGACAAGTTCGCGGAAGTCGGAAGCCTCGATCAACTCGAAGCCAAACTGGCCGAGCTCAGAACCATCCAAGAAGCCCAGTTGCAGTCGCTGGCCAGCCACGGAACCCGTTCCGACTACGAGAAGCGAGCCAAGGAATCGATGAGTGATGATGCATGGGAGGATTTCTCCTGGGACGACTTCAAAATCGAACCAGCGCACGATTCTGCCCCTGAATCCTTCGATACCTCCGAAACGCTTTCCCGGGCCGATCCCTGAGTCCATTCCAGCACCGAAGCCCCGACCGCCCATCTCCGCCCGGAGATGGGCGGTTTTCTCATCCTCCAGATGGCCATCAGAGATTCCCGAGCGGCCACTCCCCGATCGACCATCGGTCACAAGCCTATGTTTTATAAGTACTTGCGAATCCTGCCGCGCATCTTTTTGATCGAAAGCAAATGAAGACGATGTTTTTTTTTACAAAAAGGTTGAAAGAGACGACATCGCCCGAATTTGGTGGCATACTTCCCTCAGTTCGAAGCGTTTCTCCTTCGCTTTGAACATGGGAGCAGGAAAGGGCGATCCGCTCACGCGAGAATCCCTTTCCGACTTCGGCCTCGTCGATGCGGGAACATTGACATGGTTTGGAACAAGGGACCTTGGGTTCTGTTGCAATGGGAAAAGGGCACTTGCACCCGCAACGGAAAAAAGCGAGTACTGGGAAAAGGGAACTCCTGATACACGCCACTTGAGGGGCAGAGGCACGAAAGCGCTTCATCCCGAGTTTCAATATGAGGCTGAGGAATTCAAGACCGGCCGCTCACTGAAAAGTGTGCGGCCGGTCTCTTTTTTGTGCCGTCCAATTTCAGCCGGGAGAACGAGGCCGCCTTCGGACCCGTGGCCGATCGACTTCGTCCCTCACGAGGTTCGACGCCGGATCAGACGCGACGCCCGTCGGCCCCGGGCGCCACCGTGGACCAGGCCTGATAGACATTTGCACCGGGGTAGTACCGTTCCAGAATCTCGCGGCTCGAGGCACCCCTGCTCGCCATTTCCTCTGCCCCGTATTGGCAGATCCCGACACCGTGACCGAATCCTCGTCCCCGGATCTCCATCGAGTCCTTCGTCGACTCGACTTCGAAGCAAGCTGATCGAGGTCGGGCCTTCCAGGAATCGCCAGGGCTCGCCGCCGCGACGATTCTCCGAATCGACTCCGCGGAGATCAGTACCGGCGTCGTTCCATCGGCACCGGAAAGTTCAAACTCGACCGGTCGACCGACCTGATTCCGCTGATGCACCTCAAGCCGGAACGGGCGGCGAAGTTCCGAGAGCCTCCGCTCCCCTTTTCGTCGCCCAAACTCGACGACTTCGGTCTCAAAGGCGGCCCGTGAGATCGTGAGGGTCCAGTCGCCGTGAGGACTTGATTTGACGCATCCGCATGTGGGTCGGTCGATCATGGCCGCGACGCGAAGCGGTGGAATTCCGTTCACCGGATTGCTGGAGATCGCATCTTCAGCGTTTGCGGGCCTCCCACCACAAGAAGCGCTGTAGTACGCCGGCACGACTTGGCCACGCCACACGAGCAACTGCCCCGTCGTGACTCGAACCGCGGCCGTCGCTCGAGTGGACGCATCGCCCCCGGTCCAAGCCTGGCTCGCCTGACCGGCGACGAGGTCATAGTGTCGACGGCGGATCCAGAAGGCTCGCTCGCAGACCGCGAAGGACCGCGCCGCGATCGCTTGGGCCTCGAACGTCGCTGGGCGCCAGGACGGAAACAGTTCTTTTTCCAACACACCGGGAAGGTACGACTCCATAGGGAGATGGCAGATCACGTCGTACTCGGTTCGACCCTCGGTATCGCGGATCGGCTCGACGAAAATGGTGCCCAACAACCGACGGCCTTCGAATTCGATTCCCGAATCTTTTCGATCCATCGTCGCCATCGCGATCGACCCGGTCGTCTTGAACGTTGCGGCTCCGCCACGCCCCCCCGACGACCATCGAACCGACCACCCCGCCTGCGTTCGACGCATACGCACCGGACCCCGACATGCCCTTCCCGGGACGTCGGTTCCAGGAGCAGTGATCCAGAGCCGCTGCCCCACCCCTCCAAATTCGACTTCCGATCGACGGACATCGGCGACCTTGATTCGAACCAGCGGCTCGGAGATCGGTGGAAATGGCCGAAGATCCCGCGGGAGCTCCCTCATCGGGGATGCCGCCACGGGCGCCGTCGTGGTCACTTCATTGTTGCCAACTTCGTACCGAGAACAGGCCAACGGGATCATCGCCGGCAATGCCAGCGCGAAGAACGCTGATCGACGGCTGATGTGAGCCGCTGGAACCGGGAATCCGTCGTTCTGGAATGAAGCCTGAGTCAATAGAGTCCTCTACCCGGCCCGCTCACCGCAAAAGTGGCATCTTGCCCGGATTCCACCGATCTCAGTGTACGCCTCGAAGCGGTGCCAAGCGAAAACCGCCCACCCCTCTCGGGGCGGGCGGTGGATGAACATCGATCGATCGGCTCCCGCAAGGGGGGGGCCGATGGGCTCACTCGAGCGTCTTCAGCGAGAGTTCGTGGTCGACGAGCCGTTCCTTGATTTCGTCCAGACTGGTCTGACCGAAATTCTTGACGCCGAGCAATTCCGCCTCGGTTCTTGCCGCCAGTTCGCCGAGCGAAAGAACGCCGAGCATCTGGAGTGCCTTTCTCGCTCTGACCGAGAGGTCAAGGACCGAGATCGGCTTGTTGAGGATCTGATCGGTGATCCCGCGGCTATGAAGTTCCTCGATGTCCTCGGGCCGAAGTCGCGGACCACCGGCGGTATCTTGGCCGAGCCGAAGCCCCTTGCTCGCGAGCATCTGCTTGATCTCGGTGACCGTGGTGTCGCCAACGTTCTTGTAACTGTTCAGTTCCGACTCGCCGACCCGGACCAGATCGCGGAGCGTTCGAATCTGCATCTTCTTGAGGCAGTTCCGGGCTCGGACGGAGAGTTCGAAATCCGTGACGGGGATGTCAAGAATCGCGTCGTGGCGAGTCGAGGAGCGATCGGCATCATCGTCGTAGTACATCCCTCGGGATGCCTGGACATCCTTGAGGAACAACCGCGCCCGTGGCTCGTTGGGCTCGCTCTCGATCACTTGGTTCAGGATGTACTCCGCCTTGCTGAACTCACACCGATCCTCATAGAGGATCGCGAGGTTGATCAGGCTCTGCAGTCGCGGCGGCCCCGAATCTCGAGCCGTTTCGTACATCTGCACTGCTTCATCCTCCTCGCCGACCAGATCGAGAAGGTAGGCAAGTCGATGGAGGTGCTGTGACTTCTTGCCATGGGACACCGCTTCGCGAAAAGCGGCGATCGCGCTGGTTCGGTCACCTTGGGCCTCGTAGTCGAGTCCCTGCTTAAAGACCGCGTCGGCCCGCGCTTCGTCAATCGCGCTGCCTCCGATGACGGTGTCGAGTCCTTCGGGCATGATCTGGAATCTCCGGTGAAAAAAGGTCTCGCGAACCGGCGAGTCCCGGATTCTACTCGCCCCGCCGATTCCGCTCAACCTCAGCGATTCCCGGCTTGACGCCTCGGGACGACTGGCCAATCGAATCATCGATGATGTCTCGATAGGAAGAGGCGGCATCCATGGCGGGTGCGGCAGGCCCCAAAGGAAGGTGAACCGCGATTTTGGGGCGATCTTCGGTGACCAGCCGGATCTGTCGCCACCGCCCCCGCTCGAATCTCACCCCCATCACCACCCCGTAGACGAGGATGTAGGCCGTGGCACCGATCCATGGGCCCATCGACGAAAGACCCGGAAAGAACTCGACCATCGCCGCCCCGAGCCCGACCAGGAGCGTCCATCCGAGAATCGCGGTAACCACGCCCGGCCAGACCGTATCGCCAGCGCCGCGAAGGGCACCTGAATAGACGATGCCGACGGCATCCATGGTCTGGAAGACGGCCGCCCAGATCAGCATCGTGGCGCCGATCGAGAGGATCGCGGCTTTTGATTCCTCCGTGACGTCGCCGTCTACGAATACGCCCACCAACGATCCTCGAAAAATGAGGAAGCCGATGGCGCAGACGGACATGTATCCGACTGCGAGCCCCAATGCGATCCTCGCCCGGTTGACCGCCAAATCCGGACGCCCCGCCCCGATCCACTTGCCGACCAGCGAGGTGGTGGCCACCGAAAATCCGACCGCCGGCATGAAACTCAGATGCATGTAACGAATGACTGCCCATGCCGCCGTGAGGTGATCGGTACCGAAACGCCCAATGAGAACCGTGACGAAGATCGCCCAGCAGATCATCTCGTTTCCAAACTGCACCGCCGAGGGCCAGCCGAGTCGTAGAAGATCTCGCATGGCCCCGAGATCCGGACGCCAGTTGGCACGACTGTCGACTTCACGGGCGAGGCCCGGCCCGAGGAACACGACCAATGGGACCAGCACCTCGACGGCGGTTCCGATGACCGTTCCGATCGCCGCGCCGGCGAGGCCGAGCGCAGGCGTTCCGGGGATTCCTGGAATGCCCAGTTCGGGAATTCCGGCTTCTCCAAAGATCAGAATCGCATTCGCAACGATGTTGACGATGTTCGCGAGGATCGCGGAGGTCGTGATCACTCCCGGCCGCTGATATCCGAAGAACCAATGGCTCAGCGCCTTGCCGGTGACCAGGAGCACGCCACCCACAAGGAGAATCTGCGCGTAATTCGACTCAAGTTCGATCAACTTGGGCGAGTGGCCCGCGGCCTTGAACCCCACCGGTAACAGCAGCGCCCACGGAAGGAGCAGAAAGAGCCATGCCGCGACTGAGAGCCAGATTCCAGCCCATGCGTACTTCGCAGTGCGATCTCGATGACCGGCGCCGACGTTCTGCGCGACGAAGGTATTCACTACCGTGAGCACACCGAACACAAAGGCGATGGGATTGAAGGACCAGATGCCGCCGTTTCCCTGCGCCGCAACCTCCAACGGTCCGATCCGAGCGACCATCACTGCATCGATGAAACCCATGACCGTGTAACTCGTCATGGTCACGACCGTCGGCCAGGCCTGTGCCCATACTTCACGGATCCCCGACCCGTCTGACTGGAGGTCCGGAGGCGAGGTTGATCGGCGATCCATCATGGGACACGGAGCATACGCACCGCGATTCGCAGATGTCGGTGGTCGCCGATCGAGAACGACCCTCGACTCGGAAACGTCAGACTCGATCCAATACTCGAAACGAGACTGCCTCAATGAGATGGTGGGGTTCAACGACGGCTGTTTCTTCGAGATCGGCGATCGATCGCGAAAGCCGCCGAATTCGGTCGAACGCCCGTGCACTCAGACCCAGCTCCTCAACGATCGAAACAAGATTCTCGAGGACTTCCGCCGACATTCCGCAAGCCTGCTTCAACGCTGCTCCGGCGAGACTGGCGTTCGGACCTGACCCTCGCCGGGCACCGA
The DNA here is from genome assembly GCA_937919685.1 of uncultured Phycisphaera sp. GTDB lineage: Bacteria > Planctomycetota > Phycisphaerae > Phycisphaerales > SM1A02 > UBA12014. The sequence goes on along the minus strand of CALFOM010000095.1, from coordinate 64,490 downwards.
AGGCCCGTGCGAGACAGACCCGCTCGCGGACCACGGCGGTCGTGACACCGTCCGGACCCTCGAGAAACCTGCGGATCGGCAACGGCGTCATCGGCACATGAAGATCGAATCGATCGAGGATCGGTCCGCCGATACGGCCGAGATATCGACGCTCCGCGGCCCCGGCACCCCCAGGTATCCCTCCACCTTCTCTGGTGGCGTTCATGGCGCCGACCACGATCGAGCGAGCAGGAAAACGCGTGCAACCCGCCACTCGAGAAATGGTCACCACGCCGTCCTCGAGCGGTTCTCGAAGCGCATCGATCGATGCCTTGGAGAACTCCGGAAGTTCGTCCAACATCAGGACGCCATGGTGGGCGAGACTCACCTCGCCCGGGCGAGGCGACGAACCACCGCCGACCAAGGCTGCCGGACTGCAGGTGTGGTGGGGTGATCGGAATGGCGGCCGATGGAACCCCTCAACCTCGAACGGTAATCCCGCAGCGGCGCGAATCGTCTGACGCTCGATCGCCTCCGCGCGCTCCAGTGGCGGAAGAAGATCAGCCAATGCTCGCGCCAACATCGTTTTTCCGCAACCAGGCGGGCCGATCAACAGCACGTTGTGACGGCCCACCGCTGCGATCTCCATCGCCCGCTTGGCGTTGGATTGACCCCGAATCTCGGCAAGGTCCACGGTGATCGACGGCAACGCGACCGGCGAGAAAGCCGCCGATTCATGGTGGATCGCTTTCATCGGTTCCTCGCCGTCGAGAAACTTCGCAAGGTCTCGGAGATGTTCGATGCCGATGACCGGCAGATCCGAGACGAGCCGTACTTCCTCAACCGACGCCGCGGCGACGATCAATCCCTCTGCACCGGTTCGAGCCGCCAACTCGGCGAGCGCCACGATGCCCTTGATCGGCCGGACCGATCCATCGAGGGCGAGCTCGCCGGCCATCGGCCACGATTCGATTCTCCGACCACCGTCCGCCTCCGACCGGATTCCTCCGGAACACGCGAGAACACCCGCCGCGATCGGCAGGTCGTACACCGGTCCTTCCTTCCGAAGATCCGCAGGAGCCAAGTTGACGGTCAGTCGGGATCTGGGCCAGGTGAATCCTGCGTTCCGAACCGCGGTTCGAACCCGCTCGGCCGACTCCCGAACCGCGGCGTCGGGCAGGCCCACGATTCCCATCGTCGGAAGTCCATGACCGGAGAGATCGACTTCGATGTGACAAGATTCGGCGCGGCCGCCTTGGAGGACGAAACTCGAAACACGACTGATCACCAACGGAGGGTAGGCCACAAAACGGCTCGTTCTCTGAAGCGGGCGGAAACGCCAGCACCCCGTCTCACCGCCTCGAGTGATGATTCATCGAGGTCGCTTGAATCCGATCGGTTCGCCATCGGCGTACGCCCAGACCGTCACGACGAGATACTTGACCCCCCACTGCATCGCTCTCTCATGAGTCGGGTAGAGGACGTCGATTCGATCGCCTTTGATCGCGCCGCCGCGATCCAGCACTGGAACGACATGCTCGGCGGCGTAGCCCGGAATGGATACGAGCTCGCCGAATTTGAATAATCGACGATCCGCGGCCACGAGTCGGCCACCATTGGTGTGCACCGAGTAACCACTGGCGGTGATCCCATCGGCCTGATCACCGCACGATCGATAATCGGGGCTGTACGCGGTCACCCGCATCCGGAGTGATTTCACCGGAAGGATCGGCCTTCCGTCATGGAATCGAGGCGTGAGGGTGGTATCCGCGAGCGGGACGACGGTCGCCGCCGCGACGGGTTTGATACCACTGCCTCGAAGCATGGAGGTCGCGATGAGCAAAACCGCACCTAGAAACGTCGTGATGGACCCGGATCTTCGCATGTTGGATTCTTCCCGACGTTTCCGTCAGCAGCAGGTTGGCTCGCGCCCGAGTAATCCCGAGCCTTGCGAACCTCCAGAGTGGCTGAGGTCTGGCCGGGAGCAACTTGATCTCCCTCGATTGGCGATCTCTTCCTCATTCAGGCCCTCCTACTCCGCGTGATCGTTACGACCCGATGCATCAGTCGGCGTACACTCCTGCGATGGCCCTTCTTGAGATGGCATCATTCGCCGGCATCGGACTGATCGCCGGGCTGATCGGCGGGCTTCTGGGCATCGGCGGATCGACCGTCTTTATTCCAGCAGCTTCGCTCATCATCGCGCCGGACCAACAGATCTATCAGGCCGCGGCCATGATTCTGAACGTCTTCGTTTCAGGAACTGCCACGCTTGCCCACCATCGCGCCGGTGCCATCGACTTTCGTCTCGTCCGAAGAGTCGTTCCGGCAGCGGTCCTCTTCGTTCTGTTGGGGGTCGGTGCCAGCAATCAACTCGACGCAACCATCCTCGAACGCCTTTTCGGGGGGCTTCTCCTGCTGCTCGCCGCAACCGAGACGTTTCGGATATGGCGGAACGGGAAGTTGCGACGAGAAGCAACCAAGCGGAATTCGACGTCGGCCGAAGGCGACGCCGGCGAGCCAAGAACGTCGCTTCCGATTCTCGCCGGCATCGGCGGCGTGATGGGATTCCTAGGCGGATTGCTTGGTATCGGAGGTGGAACGATCGCGGTCCCCGGACTTCGCTTCGCCGCGCGACTCCCGCTTCGAAATTCGATCGCGATTGCCGCCGCGGTCACCATTCCGATGGCGATGATCGGAGCCATCTACAAAAACCTCACTTTGAGTGAGCTCTCGGGTCCCGACGGTGCTTCACTCTCGGCGACCCAGTCGATCGGAATCGCCTTGGCCATCGTGCCAACCGCGATTCTCGGAAGTTGGATCGGCGCCAGACTGGTTCATCGGCTTCCGCTCATGACGATTCGAATCTGTTTCATCGCCTTGCTCCTCGTCGCCGGCTTCCGCATGCTCAATCCGCTCGGCTTCTGATCACCGTGGTTCGGTTCGGACCGGCGGAAAAGAAGCACGAAGAAAAGGACCGTTCGCATTCAAATGCGAACGGTCCTGGAATTTCCTTCGAGCGAGTCGCGGTCAAATCAGAAGATCAACCGACTGGTTTCACGGTCGCTTCACCGGCGGTCGCCGGCGAGACGGGTTCGACCGTCGGCCCGACGCACGGCTCGCCGTCCGGCGAGACGATCCCGAAGACGTTGAACGAGGCGACCTCACCACCGGTCGTCATGGCCGACAGCGGGGCATAAAGGACGCCCACGTAGTCTGATGCCGGCGTCACGCGAATCATCAGGGTCGTAATCAGTCCCTTATCCGATTCCTCAGTCCGGGTGCCGAGTAGTTCGGCTCGACAGTCGGAAGTCTCGCTGATCACCGTAGCGATCGGTTGAGCAACCGTATCAAAGGTGACTTCGAGGTCAGCGTGTCCACCCTGCTTGATCAACCCCAGCGGAAACCGAAATCCGCCGAACATACGTAGATTGCGATTCGGCTTCGGAAGCGTCGTCTCATGGCGGAGATAGACGTCGACCATCGGGGTGTCCGGCCGATCGGTCTCGATGACGAGGTAACGCGGGTAAGGCGTGGGGATCGTGTCGAGGTCGTAGGTGAGGATGTACTGGCTTCGGGGGGTGTCGGTGGCTTTATCAAAACCGAGGAAGGTGGGCGGAAGACCGTGAATCGAACAGATCGAGAACGGCTCTCCGTCAATCGACTCGACCACGATTCGTCCTTGCCGATTCTGATTTCGCACCGCGTTGATATGAGGCGGAATGGCCCGAATCGGAAGGGCGATCTCCGCCTTCAGATCGACCACATGGACCACGGAATATCCATCGAAGAGAACTTTGATCGACGCAGTCTTCGGGCCGGTGTTCGATGCGCCATCGAGTTTCGCCTCAAGATCGACGCTTCCGCCAGGAGGAATCACGGTACCGGAGATGTCATTTAATGTGGTGCACTTGCAGGAGGGTTCGGCAGCGAGAATCATCAATGGCTCGGTGCCGGTGTTGAAGATCTTGACCGACCCGTTCGCGTCCTGGTTAGGGGCGATGAAGCCGAAGTCGAGCATCGGTGGGACCACCCGAACCGGCGGTGAGTCCGTCAAGGTGCCAGTCGAGCCGAGGGGTAGATCCGCGAGGGTCCGAGCGGTGGGAAGTTCCGGCCCGGACTCACGAGCAGGCTTGGCGCGCTGAACCGTGTCTTGTGCGGTCGGAGTGGTCTCCGGCGCCGGTGAGACCGGTCGATCGCATCCCATGACCGCGGAGAGCCCCGCGGAGAGACCCGCGGCAATCACCAAAGAAGCCCCTTGACGAACGAATCGCGTGCATCGGGCGGCGGAACCGTGGTGAATCTGTCCGAACATGGAATGCTCCTGTGAGAGGAAAACGGAACTCGAAATTGTAGCACCCCGACCTGCAATCAGGCCTTCAGCGACGGCCCAGAGCGGGTGTGTGGCCGGTAGAGAATCGAACCAAATGGTGTGAATCATGACGCCAAGACCGAAAAAAACCCATTTCCGAGCACCTTTTCCTTGCTTTCGATCGGCGATGTGCGATATTCAGGACAGCGATGCGTCCGAGCATCGTGAAGGAGAGATGGTGATCGGTCGGCCTGTTCTTCGAATCAGGTATTCCGAAACCCACCAATTCAGTGCTTCAGTCAATCTGAGGCGCTGGCTCCTCCGGTTCGATCTGGATTCCCTTCCGGTTCGAGTCGGCTTCAATCAGCCCTTTTCCCTCCCTCCGCCCCCGGCTCCGGCCGGGGGTATTTTTTTCGGCGGCGTTGATAGGCTGATCAGGCCTGACCAACTCCCCGGAAGCAGGCGTCAATCGCCGTTCATCACCCCACAGACCGACTCCTTTCGCCAATGCCCCGGAAGGTAATTCCGGATCTACACGGTCTTTGATGGAGTTGGGAATCCGCTTCGTTCAAAATGGCCTCGAATCGAGGCTCACCGAGCAGGCCGACTTCAACGGCGACGGCATCGCGAATGGATACGACATCGGAATCATGATGAGTGCCTGGTGCCCGTGCGGCGACTGCCCACAGGACCCTTTGGGAGATCGAATCGTAGATTCCCAGGATTCCGGCCTTCTTCTCTCTCTGAAGGGCCCATGGACGTTCTGACTGTTCACTCATCCCAAGAGATGACCGACCGCTGCACCGCCGTAACGTCCAATCAGGTCCCAAGCCCGTCATCATCGAAGAAGAACGCAATCGCTGCTTCTCAAGACCAGACGATGGCTTGTATCGAAGATCGCCCCAATTCGAGTATCGGCCGCTGATCGATACGCCGCCGAACCCTCAAAAGGACCGGAGACCGTCCGATGAGATTGATCCCCACCACCCTCGCGTGTCTTGCCGCAGCGATATTCACCGCGAGCGCCACGGCGCACATCTTCCTCCGATCGCCAAACGGTGGTGAAGAACTGCCTTCAGGTGGTTCGTTCGCGATCGAATGGGAGATCGGCCAGAGCCACAAGACTCTGAGGTGGGAGATCTATGACATACAGCACGACGGGGTCCAATGGGATCTTCATTCCGATCACCGTCGACCTTCCCCCGGGGCGACATCGAGTTGGGCGCGATGCACACCTACGCCTGGACGGTTCCGACCTCGATCAGGATCGGGAGTGATCTCTGGGTCAAGGTCATACAGATCAACACCATTTTCGAAGACCAGTCCGACACGTCCTTCCTGCCGGCAATCGTGGTGGTCAATCCGTGTCCTGGCGACTTCAACGGTGATGGCGGCGTGAACGGTGGTGACCTCGGAATTCTCTTGGCGGACTGGGGCACCGAGAGCAGCGACCTAAACGGTGACGGCATCTGCCAACGGAGGCGACCTCGGATTGCTCTTTGAGCCTCTGGGGGCCATGCCGCAACCCGTGATCAACGCCTCTCGAACCGGAGAGGCCGTTCGACTTGCCGCCATCAAGGCTGGCGGCGGCGCGTGATTGCGGTCTCTTGAACGAAACAACCGCTTCCGCCCTTGTTGGCGAGAGGCGATTTTTGTTCACTTGAGGCAACTGTGTTGAGTCGGTTTCGAATGTGTTTTTTTCAACGACGCCAGCGGCGGACAAGTCCAACCACTCCGGCGCGGAGGGCCATGGCTGCGGCCGGTCTCTGAACCACGGATGCCATGTCGGAAACATCAAGAACGTCCCTGCAGGCCGGTCATCTTGGCTCGCGTGCCCGGCGCGTCCGCCAGCCTTGCTCGCGGCGATGGACTTCCCTGAGCACGAACGACCGACGTTCGTTCGCACCGAGTGCGGCGAGCACGAAACACTCCATGAGGATTTGAAGACTCTCCTCGACGAACGTTCCGCGCCTTGGACGCGACCATCGACCCCGCCCACGATCCCACCGAGATTCAGACCACAGCGCTGACGCCCGTTTAAGGTGTTCCTTCGCTTGTTTGCCGCGACGATGCCGCGACTCGCGATCCGGGCTGACCGGTACCTGACAGAAGTCGCCATCGCCACTCGTGCTGAGATGATCGAGACGGGACGCGTGCCGAGCGAGGACACCGATATCCTTCGACGTCTCGACAAGACAATTGCGATCGGCCGCGCCATCCTCGAGATCGAGACTCGCGACTCGGAACTGACCGCCGAAGTCGGACTCTGCCTGGCCTACCGCGCGAGTCTGCGGTCGCGAAGCGTCGAGTCCTCGCGAGCGGACCTTCTTGAAGCGACGCGATTGTTGGAACTGTCACGGGAACAAGGTCCCGGTGGGGTACTCCAGCGAAGGCTCAGACGTCAACTCGACGCCGCAGCGTCCGCCTGATCCTTGAGTGCCCGCTTCAACGCCCGCTTGCCGATGGCCCCGATGATCATGATCGCGGCCACGAGTACGAGAACGCCCGAGATGGTCATCAGCCAGCCTTTCTGTGCCACGACCTCGGAGAGCCCCTCACTTCCATCGGCCGCAGCAGCAGCGGCGATTCCGGCCGCGACCGCGGTTCGGGGAAGCATGCCAAGCATCGTTCCGAGTAAGTAGGCCGCCGCCGGAGTGCGGGCGCCGCCGAGCGCTAGATTCGACAATGCGAAGGGACTGTTGGGACTCAGGCGAAGCAGCCCGACGATGTAGGTGGCCCGCAGAAAACCGCTTCCGATCACCGCGCTTCGGACCGCCGCCACCACCGGTCTTTTGCTGATGATTCCCTCGATCGCCGGTCCGGAGATCAACCTTGCCAATCCGAAGCCGAGCGCGGCGCCGAACAGGATTCCCAAGATGGCGCCCGCAGTTCCGAGCGTCGTTCCGAAGGCCCAGCCGGCGAGAATGGCCTGGGCATAGGTCGGTAGCAGTCCAAGACCTGAGGTGCTTGCGAAGAACGCTGCGAAGATCAGCAGTGCGGCGATGATTCCAAAGGACGTCCTGATGGCATCGAGCGCATCGGAAGCAGCCCCCAGATTCGCCAAAAGGATGAATCCTCCCGCCGCAGGAAGCAGGACCCAACAGACTGCAAGGATCCCGATCGGACGGAGTTCACGTCGCTCGGAAGCATCTAACGCTGGAATGACGTTCGGAGACGACTCGGCGGAAGCGACCGGCTCGTCTGGGCGGTTTGACGATGTGGCGATGACCGTATCCTCGGAGTGGCTCAGCGACCGTCCAACTCGATGAACTCAAGGTCGACTTCCACCGCATCACCGGAGGCCTCTGCGTCCGCCGGATCGACTTCGACCTCGGTGATCTCCAGATCGATGATTTCGATCTCTTCGGTTCCGGCTTCGGGGTCGATACCGAGGATGCTTCGCATGTCTGCGAAGTAACGGTCGGCCTCGCGCCAGAGATGCGCGGGCACCTTGACCTGTCGCGCGGAGAACATGATGGTCGGCGGATCCGTGTGCTGGAAGGCGATCTGGAACTTCCATCGTTCTTCCTGCCGTTCGGGATCCTGCCCAACTCGGACGAGATCGCGGCGGAGGAAACGATGAACTTCGATCTCCCCGGATGGTCGATCCGTCCAAACCTCGTTCTCGAACACGAACCAGTCGTTGTATTCGGGGTTCTTCGCGACCGTCACCATCGCGTTCCATACTTCAGGGTCGCTGAAACCGGGAAACGTCGCAGTCCGACTGCTACAGCCGGCGAAGAGCAGGCCGACGGTGAGAAAGAGCGTGATTCGGATTGAGTGCATGTCGATCGAAGTCCTTCGGTGGGGTCCGGAATCTGGCCCCGCACGTCCCTCATCGGCCCGGAAGGCGGTCGAACTTGACGGAGAAGCCTGTGAGAGGTCCTGAAGGGCCTTTTTCGAGGTCCATCGCCTGCACCTCTCTTCGCTGAACCTGAGTGATATCGCCGTTGCGTTCCAGAGAAATCGCCTCGATGAAGGCATCCAGGTCCCTTTCTAGGGCCTCCAGCAGCATCAGAACCGTGCCTCCCGGCTCGTTGCGAACCCAGCCCGCCACCGGCCGAATCGATGCGAAATCGACCACAAATGCTCGAAATCCAACGCCCTGCACTCGGCCCGAAATCTCGACCCACTCCCGACGCAGATTGCCGTGGAGTCCGACCGAACGCTGGTTCAATCGTACGCCTCGTCCGGAATCTCGGCGTTGTGATAGACGTTCTGGACGTCATCCTGATCCTCCAAGGTTTCGATAAACCGGAGGAAACTCCTTGCCTTTTCGACCGTCAGGGAGACCGTGGTTTCGGGCGTGAAGGTGATTTCCGCCTGTTCCAGCTCGAATCCCGCCGCCGTCAGGGCGTCCTTGACGTCCAGGAATCCAGACGGATCGGTCGTGACGGAGATGAGCCCATCCTCCGTCTCGACGTCCTTGGCTCCGGCCTCGAGTGCGGCTTCGATCACCGAATCTTCCTCCGCATTGGCCGCGGCGATCAAGATAATGCCTTCGTGCGTGAATCCGAATGAGACGGAGTTGGGAGTACCGAGGTTGCCCCCTCCCTTCGCGAAAATCGCGCGGATCTCCGGCGCGGTCTTGTTGGAATTGCACTGAAGACAGTCTGCGATGATTGCGATTCCGCCCGGACCATATCCCTCGTATCTGGCGGGCTCGTAGATCTCGCCGTCGAGTTCACCGGACCCTTTCTTGATCGCCTTTTCAATCGTTTCCTTGGGCATGTTCGCCGCCTTGGCATCCTCGATCGCATATCGAAGCGTCGTGTTGAACTTCGGGTCACCCCCTCCATCTCTGGCCGCCACGACGACGGCTCGGCTGCAATTGCTCCATTGCTTGCTTCGCTTCGAATCGACCCGGGCCTTCCGGTGCTTGATATTGGCCCATTTGCTGTGACCGGCCATCTTGATGTCCTCGAAATTGCCTTCGGCGTCTCTGGTCTCCGGGTACGACGCCGGGATCCGCTTTCATTGTGCTTCATTCCGAAGAGTTCTGCACAGCCTCACGCTCTGAGAAGGTCGGCGTGACGGGTGGTGGTCGGTCTTCGGCGATGGCTCGCAACCTGAGTTCCGCCGCCTCGATCCAACGGCCGTCGATGTTCTGGTGCATCGTTTCCGGAGGAATGAACACCCGGCCCCAAATCTCCTTCTGATAGTCGGCATAGGCGGAGAACCGACCGGACAGTTCACCCCGAATCAGCGACTGTTCGGTAATCCGGCTCCAAGCGTTGACGGCATCCGACTTCCGTCCGGCTCGCCACGCCGCATCCGCGAAATGCAGAAGCACCTCCCCAGACACCGCGCGGCCGGTGGCCAGGCGCCGCTCTATCGACCGCGAGATCAGGTTTAAAGCGCCGTCGGGATCCTCCGGACCGTGGCGGCCCTCGAGATAGCGGAGCCAACCGACGGAATCAAGAACACTCGCACTCGTCGGATCACGGCGATAAGCCGACTCGAGCAACTCCGTCGCCCGAAGCACCGCGGATGCATCGCCTTCGAGCAGCGCAAAGCCAAGGTTGTTCAAGGTCGGCACATCAACATCGGAATCGGCAACTGCAGCGTTGAGAAGTTCGATGGCAAGTTCGCGATGGCCGAGGAGTGACGCATCACCGGACGCTCCCGCGAGGGCAAGACGACCGCCAGTTTCCATGCCGTAGGCCTCGGCCGGAAGCGCACCGCCAGTAACCTGTCGTTCAAGCAGATCTTGAATTCGTTGGGCCGACCAGCCCGCGACGATACCAGTCGCGATCGCCGACCGAAGCAGACCGACGTTCGCTGGCGCCCCTGCATCCGGCGCGTCGAGCGAGAACACCAGCAATTCGGCCCCCGCTTCGGCATCGGTCTCGGAGATCAAGAGGCCAACTGGACGCCAGTCCGAGTCAAGCCAGGAGAAGGCCGGTGCGGGCGTGAGTCCGACGGTTCGCCGTGCGTCCCCGTTCGAGGCGATGGTCCTCACGATTGCCGCCGCGACATCGACATTCACCGGCTCGGAGTTCTCCGCACTCCAAGCGGCGATCTGCTCGACGAACACAGCCCCGTTGCGTTCCGGAACGGCCGCGGCCACCGACGCGAGCCGGCGACGAAGTCGTGGCGTCAACGTCGCGACCTCGATGCCCTTGCAGTCACGAACGGCCTGATCGATCGCTTCGGAGTCGCCGAGCAGAATGGCGATTCCCAATGCATCAATCGACCGAGCAGGAGTGTTCGAGCGGCGGGCGAGCCGAACCCGAATGAGATCGACTAACTCCGATCGATCGACGTCCGACTCGGTAAGCAGCAGCTCCAACCGACGACTCGGAAGTCCAGACATCGACGCCGCCGCCGTCGCGCGGAGTTCATCGATGAATACTCGAGGGTCTCTCTGGCCTCGACTGAGGGCGAAGCGGGCGTCAAGAAGGATCGGATCCCCGGGATGCCGGGCCAGCAATGATTCGATCCGCCGTTTTCCCTGTGCACTCCGGCCGAGCGACTTCCAGATGCCAAGCATGCGAACGAGGACTTCTTCCTTGGCTCCTGAGTTCTCGAGCATCCCGTCAAGTAGTCGCTCTGCCGCCGCGGCATCTCCATTCGCCAACGCTTGATCTGCCTCGACGAACCGCCGAAACGCCGGATCTTCGCCGATCACGGTCATCGCGAGCTTTACTTCCGAATCTTCCGGCAGTTCCGTCTGAACCCGCCGCATGAAACTCGCGAGGTCGATCCGGGTCGACCACCGTCGATCGCCCAGCCGAATGGCTCGCGCCGTGGCTTCCACTGCTTCGAGTTCTCGCCCCCGCACCAGAGACAGCGCGCGACCGAATGCCGCCTGAAGCTCGGGCGACGTCGGCGATCGACGAACCCCACGCTCGGCGAATTCGACCGCAATCTCGGGCTCTCCTGCGGTGAGCAGACCCAAGACGCGCTCGGCTTCTACCTGAACATTGAAAGGGCGATCTTCGACGACGAGAATCGATGTCGGATCCATCTCATCCGCGGCGAGTCTGATGGCCAGCACCCGACGAAGGCCGTCTTGCTCCAACGACGTCGCCTGATCCGAAACGGAACGAGCAAGATCCGGTCGATCATGACGCCTGAAGATCTCGGCTCGTACCAAAATCGTGTCGACGTCGGATCTGGCGATCTCCTCGCCGACCAGTGTCTCCAGCAATTCAAGGTCGGTCCACGGTCCTTCGATAAGACGGTCAACCACCGGATCCAGAAGCTCAATCGAGTCAATGACCCCGGCTGCCACCAGAATCGCCGTGGAAGGACCTCCGACCAGCGCTGCGTCAACCAGCGAGAGTCGCGTTTCTACCGACGTCCGCCCTGCCGTCTCATCATTCAAGAGCCTCGCCATCCCGATCGGATCAAGCAGCACCAGCATGCGGGCCGCGCCAGTGTCCTGTGGGTCGCGCCGAAGCCGTCCCTCGAGGAGTCGGCAAAGTTCGATCATCGGAAGACCTTGCTCGCGAAGAATGATCGCCAGTTCTAGGTCCCCACCCGACGGGGCGGTTGCGGCGTCGAGCAGGAGGCACTGGACGGTGGCCTCTCTCCCCAGCACCGCGGAAGACCAGAGGACACGTGGCCGCAACACCGCAGGATCGATCACCCCGAGCTCCATCGCGATTCTCCAGCGAGCGTCCGCGACGATGGCATCACCGGCTTTCGCCGCATCATCTCCTGCCAGTAGGTGGAGATCGGCGAATCCTGTTTCGGAAAGTCCGGCGAGTACCGCGGCGTCGGTCGACGCCGCGAAGAGCAGCGAGGCCCGCAGTTCCGCCGCGGTGGCCCAGTCACCCATCGCATCGAAGGACTCGGCGAGTCGAACCGCCGCCTCTCCGGAAGTCGGAGCGTCCTTTTCGTCCAGCGCCATTTGCACCCTCGCCGCCGAGACCGCGATTGCCTCTTGAATGCGACGACGTCGAACGAGTTCCTTGGAAAGCCGTTGAAGATCGTCGTCGGAGGCCGAGCCCAGCACCGCGAGCCGACGTCTGATCGCCATGGCATCGGAATCCCGACCGGCGGCATCACACGCTTCGGCCAGCGTCCGCATTCCCGTCGTTCCTCCGCCGGATCGGACCGCCGACTCAAGAAACGAAATCGCCTCGACCGGGTGTCCCGAAACCAGCAGCGATCGACCTCTCACGTAGGCTCGGATCGCTTCTGCATTCACGGGGCTGCGAGGTTCCACCACTCGAACCACACTCGCATGCCGCTCGTCGAGATGGTCGGCGACGATCAGTTCGAGCGGACGAATGGACGGTAATTCCATGACCTCCGCTGAGGCCAGACCTGGTGGCAGTGGAACGTCTTGGCGAATGGTGGGCGTCGCGAGACGTTCGGCATCCGCCCGGCTTTGAAGTCGATCCTGGGCACTCGTCGGCCCGCTGTCTCTTGCCGTGGCAAGTCCAATATGCGGGGGCTCTGAAGCAGGAAAAACGCATCCTGAGACCAGAAGCATCACCAGAGCGAGTGTGGCGATGGTGCCGTAGTCGATCCGCCGCCTACGGTTCGTCGCGATCCGATGACCGTCCCGAACCAGTGACATCAGCCAACCCGCTTCCGTGCCACCGAAATCGGTCGTGACGTGTTGCGTTTCGCGGTCTTCTTCGCGACTTTCTTCGCACCAGACTTTTCGGTCGTGGATTTCTTGGTGGGCGACTTCGTCGTTCCGGCCTTCTTCGCGACAGGTTTCTTGACTGCCGTCTTCTTCGTGGCGGCCTTCTTCGCCGCAGGCTTCTTGACAGCTGCCTTCTTGGCCTCAGACTTCTTGGTCACCGGGGTCTGGGCGGCGGCTTTCTTCATTGATGCAGAATTCATCTTCTCGATGACTTCCTCCGCTTCCACCACGACGACCTTCGGTTGCGGCGGCTTCGGCGGACGTCGCTTCCCAGCAAGTTTGACCATCGTCCCGTTGGCCCAGGCGGCATCGACCGCCGCCTGCAATGCCGCAATCGCGGAATGACCGTCGCCAACCTTCACTACGGAGGCAAGCCAGGTCGCGAGAATCTCGTGTTCAACCGCTTCATCGATCACGCCGAGTTCGTGCAAGAGCAATGACAGCTGCTCGTCAGCCGGCATGGCATGCACGCCGAATGAGAGCCGAAGCACCCGAGCTGAGACGAAGGGATTGATGCCGTCGAGACTTTCGATCTCGGCCTTCGCATCGCGTTTCCCCTTCTCTCGGACGTAGTTCAGAGAAATCTCATGGCGTCGAAGATAGATCGAATGGAGCGACTTCTTGAGACCCGTGAGACGTTCTTCCAGACGCGGGTACCCCTTCCCGACGGCCGGTGCGAGTTCGTGAGGAAGGGAGACGCGCATTTCGTTGACATCGACCCGCGACGCCATCAAGCTCGCCATCGCCGTCTCGGCCTGCTCACTGCTGGCCTCCCAGAGGAGCCAAGCGTGAATAAGGACCAAGATCGGATCCTCCGGCGCCAAGGCATCTGAAGGATCGCCTTTTTCCGCCGACGGATGATGCTTCTTCAGGAGTGCCGAAAGTTTGGCGGGCCTCGCCCATTTGATCTTCACGAAGTCACCTCGGGGTCTTCCGGCGGACGACCGAGGTCGTCGTCGAAAGCGTTGCTGGGAAAGTCGACGTCGACAGGAACGTCCTGCCCCGTCGAATCACCTGATAGATTCGACCCGTCCGACTCATCGTTCTTTTTCTGGAGCCGATCCCACTCGAGGGGATCGATTCCGCTACGGATCGCCGCATCCAATGCGGCATCACTCTTGATCGAGTCATCCAACTTGAAACGAATCTCCGGCACCCGCCGCAAGGCGGTCTCGTCCCGGATCGTCTTTTTGATGAGGCCGCTGGCGCTCTTGAGCCCCGCGATGACGCGAACCCCGTATTTGTCGGGAAGCACGGAGATTAGGATCGTGGCGATCTGCAGATTCTCCGAGAGATCGACCTTCGTCACCGAAACGAGCCCTCGAATTCGAGGATCCGCGAATCCCCGGGAGATCCGTTCTTGGATGACACGGCACAGCAACGACGCAACCTGTTTGGGTCGCACCCGATCCTGTCGGTCGTTCTCCTGAAATCGACGCCTCGCCATATCCTGGTCTCAAAGGCTCCGGGCCACGGAGGTCGTCTTGTAACACTCCAGAACGTCGCCTACCTTGATGTCGTCGTACCCATCGATCTTCATGCCGCATTCCATACCGCTCTTGACCTCCTTGGCATCGTCCTTGAATCGCTTCAATTGATTGAGCCGTCGGTCCTTCTCGACGACGATGCCGTCGCGAGTGACACGGATCTGAGCACTTCGCTCCACCACGCCGTCGGTGACGTAGCAACCAGCAACGGAACCAACCTTGGAGACCTTGAAGACCTCCTTGACGTCGGCATGTCCGAGGACCTCGAGTTTCAGTTCCGGATCCAGCAGACCTGAGGCTGCTTTCAGAACGTCGTCGGTGACGTCGTAGATGACGTCGTAGAGACGGATGTCGACGCCCTTGGATTCGGCGATCTGTCGCGCCTTCGCCGTGGTCGTCACATTGAATCCGATCACGATCGCACCGGTCGCTTCGGCGAGCGTGACGTCGCTCTCGTTGATTCCCCCGACTGCGGCATGCTTGACCGAAACCTTGACCTCCTCCGATCCGATCTTTCCGAGAACCGCGCGAAGCGTTTCGACGGATCCCTGGACGTCGGCCTTGACCACGAGTGGCAGATTCTTCTTCTTCCCCTCCTCGAGGTGGTCGAAGATGTTGTCGAGTGTGATCTTCGGGGCCGCGAGTTCCCGTTCTCGTTCGAGCCCACGACGCTCTTCGGCCGCGGACTCGGCTTCCTTGAGCGAGTTCGCGACGAAGAAGCGATCTCCTGCGTCCGGCAACTGGTCGATTCCGCTGATTGCAACGGGCGTGGACGGACCAGCGAATTCGACTCGGTTGCCGCGATCATCGACGATGTCCCGCACACGTCCGAAGCCGCGGCCCGTGACGATGAAGTCGCCCTTCTTGAGCATGCCTTCCTGAACGAGCATGCGGGCTACCGGGCCTCGCCCTTCTTCGATCTGGGCTTCGAGAACCGTTCCTTCAGCATTCCCCTTGAAGTCACCCTTCAGGTCGAGCAGGTCCGACTGATAGTCGAGAATATCCAGCAGGTCCTGGATGCCTGTGCCTTCGGTCGCACTGGTCTTGATGACTTCGATCGAACCGCCCCATTCGGTGGGAGTAAGCTCGTGCTCCGCGAGTTGTCCGTAGATTCGCTGGATGTTCTCTTCGGTCGCTTCAGCCTTGTCGATCTTGTTCAACGCAACTACCAGGGTCACGCCGGCCGCCTTCGCGTGACTGATTGATTCCGCGGTCTGCGGCATGATTCCGTCGTCGGCTGCGATGACGAGCACCACGACGTCGGTCACCTTCGCGCCTCGGGCACGCATGTTGGTGAAGGCCTCATGACCGGGCGTATCGATGAAGGTGACGACGCGTTCCTTTTCACCGGCCGTCACCGGCACCTGGAAGGCGCTGGTGGCCTGCGTGATGCCGCCAGCCTCGCCGGAAGCGACGTTGGCATTCCGGATCCGGTCGAGCAGCGAGGTTTTTCCGTGATCGACGTGACCGAGGATCGTCACAATCGGACTTCGCGGGCGCTCGTCTTGGCGTTCACGAGTCTTGAAACGTTCTTCGATCACCTCGGCAGCGGTCTTCGCCTGTTCGACCTGCAACTCGATCTCGTACTCGATCATGATCTCGATCGCCCGTTCGGTGTCGATCGCGGAGTTGATGGTGGCAGGGATGCCTTCGAGGAAGAGCTTCTTCACAATCTCCGCCCCCTTCACACCGGTGGCGGCCGAAAGGTCCTTAATCATGATCGGCTCAGAGATCTTGACGGGACCAGTGGGTTTCGTCGCGACCGCCGCACCGCGTCGCAGACCTCCGCCGCCTCGGCCGCGCATGCGATCCTGTCGATGTTGCCTGAAGAACCCTTGAGATTGCTTCAAGGCCTGATCGCGTTCGGCCAAGTCCTGAGCACGCCATGGCTGAAAAGGCTGCTTCTCGCCGAGCCCCGTTCCGGCTCGACCCGTTCGCCCGTCACCGCTGCCGGTGCGCCGAGGGCTCCGGCCCTTCGCACCGGGTCCACCTGGTCCACCCGGTCCGCCCGGTCCGCCCGGTCCGCCGCCGCCGTGACGCGCCTCCGACTTCTGCTCCATCTCGCCCGCACCGCCACCGCGGCGCGGTCCGCCACTCGACATCATTCCGCCACCCTGCTGACTGCGAGGCCGAGGTGCAGGAAGCTCGTCAGGCTTTTCGACCCGAATGACCTTCGGTCCGGCCAAGGCCACCTTAGTGGGCTGACCGAGCTTCGGCCCCACCGGCAAGATGATCTCCGGTCGGGTCGGAACATTCATCATCGGCGTCGTTGACTCGCCGGGCGTCCCTGGTGCTACGGTCGTCGAGGCCGCGATCGAAGGCGCGGCCGGTTCAACCGGCGCGTCCGACACGATCGACGGCAGATCCGGCTCGGTTTCCGGCGGCGAATCGGCTTCGACGCTCGTCGGCATCATGCCCGTCATGCCCGTCATGCCCGTCATGCCCGTCATGGTTGTCATGGTTGTTTCGTCGACTGGAAGTTCGGCGACTGCCACCTCGGCGACCATGGTCGTCGAATCGCCTTCGTCGTCAATGGACGTCTTCTTGGTCGACTTCCTGACCTTGGCCCTAGCCATCACGACGTCGACCTTGGCGGCGGTCTCCACCGCCGTCGACTCCCCTGCAGCAGTGCCGAACCACTCTCGCACGGTGTGCGAGAGGCCGACCGAAACCGCCGACATGTGATTGGTGATGTCGGGGATGTCCTCGGCTACGCACTTGGCGATGATGTCCTTGCTGGACACCCCAAGTTCCTTGGCAAGCGTGTGCACTCTCAGGGCGATCGTCTTCTTCTTGGACACATGGTTCTCCTCGCGAATAGTTCTTCTTCACATCCGCGGACCGTCAGTCAATCCATCACTCGAACACTTTTTACCAACTCGACACCGCTGATTCGGAATGGTGCCATCCAACGCATTTTCAGCCCCGAGTCTTACTTCGGGACTGGATTTTCAGCTCTCCCGGTCCGTCGTGCTGGCATCCTCGGACGCCGGCCCGGCGCCGAGTAACGCATCAGCGGAGGCTTCCGCCGCCGCATCGGTTGTTTCGACCGGTGACGCGTCGGAGACCGAGGCTGGAGCCGATGACTCGACGGGACCTCCGCCGAGAATCGACGCGGCGGACGATTCCGCATCCGCATCCGTTGCCGAGAGAATGGCATCGGCCGACTGCTCTTCGGCAGCCTTGGCGTCCGCTTCCACCTTGGCCTTCGCCTGTTCCTCGGAGATCTCGTGAGCCCGAGCCGCAGCTCGTTCCACGATGGTCGCCGCCAATTCGTCGGTGAGTTCGAGCTCTTCCACGAGCACGCCTTCCCCGACCTCTTCGATGTCAAAGACGCTGATCATGCCAAGGGCACCCATGCGGTCGAGCATCACTTCCGTGATCCCCTCGATGCCACGCACGGTGACTTCAAGGTTCTCGAGACCCTTCGCGAATTCCTCGGGCGTGAGGATGTCGATGTCCCAGCCGGTCAATCTCGCCGCAAGGCGGACGTTCTGGCCGCGTCTGCCGATCGCGAGAGACAACTGATCCTCGCGAACGATGATCGTGGCTCGTCCCAACTCGAAGCAGAGACTGACCTCTTCGACTTCCGCAGGCTTCAACGCGTTGGCAATGAGAACCTGACTGGATTCGTTCCATCGAACGATGTCGATCTTCTCGCCGTTGAGTTCGTCGACGATGTTTCTGATCCGACTGCCGCGAACCCCCACGCAGGCTCCGACCGCATCGACCTTCGAGTCGATCGAGCTGACCGCGAGCTTGGTGCGGAATCCCGCCTCCCGAGCCATGGCCTTGATCTCGATGACGCGTTCGCTGACCTCTGGAACCTCCTGCTCGAAGAGCCGGCGGATGAAGTCCGGGTGCGATCGACTCAGCACGATTTTCACTTGATTGCCCGCATCACGGACATCGAGGATCAGACAGCGGACGCGATCTCCCGGGTGGAACTGCTCGCCCGGAATCTGTTCACTCCGAGGCATGAACCCTTCGGCTCGATCGACCTGGACCACCAGGGCACCGCCCTCGTATCGCTGTGCAGCACCTGTGACCACCTCGCCCTGCCGCTTCGCAAACTCTTCCAGCAGGCTGTTTCGCTCGTCCTCCCGGAACCGCTGGATCATCACCTGCTTCGCGGTTTGTGCGGGGATTCGGCCCATCGCCGAGAGTGGAATCTCTTCGATGCCGCCGCCTTCGACGTTCCGCCAGAGACTGATGACGCCACTGAGCCGGTCCATCTGGCAGCCAAACTCTTCGGTATCTAGGGAGTTGAAGTGCTTGCGAGCGGCGCTCACCATCGCCTGCTCGAGATCCTCGATGAGGAGTTCTCGATCGATGTTTCGATCACGGGCGATGGAGTCGAGGATTCGAAGGGTTTCTAGATTCATGGTTTTCTGCTTCGGACGGGCTTCACCCGCCTCTCCTTTGAGTTGTCGAGATGAGTTATCAATCAATCAATCAATAAACCAACCAATATCGATCTCGGCCCCCCGTAAGCCGAATCACCAACTTCCCGTTCCTCGGTCGCGATCCGATCACACGAAGCGAGCCACGCATCCCAATGAAAGGAGCGTGGCCCGTCGAGCCGATCGCGAGCGATCGGATGCCGTCCTGTAGAAGACCGTCACCTCATGGGGACGATCTCCAGCGAAAAGAAGGATGAACCTGAACCGATCAAGGACGCCAAAGCGTCTGAGATCGGAACCTCCACGATGGACCGGCGAATCCGGTTTGATCGTGCGCCGACAGTGACGGAACGGGAAGCGGGATGGCCAAGAAACTGGCTCACCCTCGAATCCCGAGGCGGTGTCGGTCCGATGCGCTCAATTCAATCGCGTTTCCGAGCATCGGGAATCATCCTTACCCGGCGTCGGACGACGGACGGGATCACGACCTCGATAACGCGAGGCCGATCCGGGAGGATACCCGCACCCCGCTCATCATGGTCTACGATTCAGGAGAATCCGCGGGTTATGACGCTCTATAAGGGGTCGAAATCTGGGATTTCCTGACTTTCGTGGCATCTACGATCCGCAAGGCTCGCATTCCGCGGTGCTGGCCGAGGGTGGCCTCGAATTTGGGACGCCCGGCCACACTCACCTGGACGGGCTGATCCGCCCGGCGATCTGTGGTGAGAAGGTCGCCGACCTCGAGGCGACCGAGATCCGACAGGGTGATCGAGGTCTCGGCGAGCGTTGCTTCGATCTGAACGGTCGAATCGTGGAGTTTCGAGACGATGGCATCCTCGGCTTCACGGATCCTGCCGTTTCCTGCCACGAACCAATTCTCGGTGCTGAGGTCGTCCATCACCGGCTCGATGACGTTGTAGGGAATGCAGAGGCTCATGGTTCCAACGCCATCGCCGACGCGACTTCCCAGCCGGATCTCGAATCCGATCATCACGACCACTTCGTTTGGGGGGACGATCTCCACGAGTTGCGGATTGGACTCCATGGCCGCGACGCCAAAGTCGATCTGCCGGACACCGGACCAGGCCTCGGTGAGTGCGTTCATCCCTAGATCGAGCACGCGTCGCATCAGCCGAGTCTCGATACCAGTCAACGGACGCTGCGGGATCAGGAGGTTCTGGTTGGTCCCGCCGAGAAGTCGCTCCACCAATGGAAAGACCACCAGCGGGCTGACCTCCATGCAAATCTGGCCACCAAGCGGTGGGCAGTCCAGCAGCGTGAAACAGGTTGGATTGGGCAGGCTGCCGATGAACTCGGCATAGGTCATCTGCTCGGCGCTGGCGACGCGAACTTCCACGATCGACCGAAGAAACCCGGACATCTGGGCCCCGAATCCTCGCGCGAAGGCCTCATGGAGCGTCCGAAGGGTCCGCATCTGGCCCTTGCCGATCCGCTCCGGCCTCTTGAAGTCATAGACCCGGATCTCGACCTTCTCATGATCGCGGCGGAACCGAGAGAAGATCCGCGCCGGGGGTTGATCATCCTTCAGATCGCCGGACTCGACGGCATCAAGCAATACGTCGACTTCATTCTGATCGAGCATCTCGGCATCGGACATGGCTTGGACTTCTCCGGCGGCGGGCTGAAAATCAAGATTCGGCCTCCTGCCGACCCCAATGAACCGCACCGCAACCCTTCAGTCATCGGCAGGCCGTCCGATTAGGCTTGAGGCGAGACCTCGGGAGAATCACCTAAGACGTCAGATTCGCTCAGAGTCTCCCGGCAAGCTTGGGCCTCCACATGAGTTATCTGGACGTGGCCCACCAATCGTGATTTCAGGATCCCTTCCGTCTTACCCGCGACGTGGTACGCGACCTCCGAACTACCATGAGCAACGATATGAGAACCTCGAGCACCATCCAATCTGCCATCCAGCGGGCCTTCACCCTCCTCGTGATCCTCCCTGTGCTGGCGTTCAGCCAGCGGGCGGAGGCCCAATTCGACTTCGGATTCGACGGCGGCGGGGAATCCGAGTTCAACGACTCCAGAGATCGAGTGACCCCCGGGATCCTGCTCTCCAAGACGGCGGTAACGCCGGGGAGCGACGTCGTTGTGGCCGTGGTGCTCGAGATCGATAATGGCTGGCATCTCTGGCCGGGACCGGGACCCATCGGCGGAGGATTCGCGGAGTTCGACGGCGCCATTCGGACCGAGATCGCGGTACCCGCCGACGCCGTCACCCCTTTCGCCCTCCATACCGGGTTCGCGACCTGGCCGGAGATCCACGGCGCGACCGCGGATCTGGGCGATGGCCCGAAGGACTACGGCGTCTTCGAAGGCCGGGTCGCCATCTTGGTCCCACTGACCGTCGATCCCTCCGCCGCCGTCGGAACCTACGACGTCTCTCTGAACCTGACGTTCCAAACCTGTGATGACCAGCTCTGCATGGCGCCCGTCGACATGGTGGTGACTGGTTCGCTGGAGATCGTTGCGACGGGCGGAAGCGGAACCAGCAACGAAGAAAATCCGGTCTTCGATGCCTTCGACCCGACGGTCTTCGCGAAGATTCGCGGCGGAGAGACCGCCCCCGAGGTCATCGAGTTTGACGTGTTCGGATTCGCCTTCACCGTGGATGTCGCGGGAGGCGGCGGGTTCCTGCTCCTGCTGTTGGTCGCAGGGATCGGCGGGCTCTTTCTGAACTTCACCCCCTGCGTGCTTCCGGTGATTCCCTTGAAGATCATGGGACTCAGCGCCGTCGCGGATAACCGACGCCGCTGTTTCGCACTTGGCTTCTCGATGTCGCTAGGCGTGGTCTTTTTCTGGATGTTCCTCGGCGGACTCATCGCCGGCGTGAAGAGCTTCCAGTCGATCAGCCAGCTCTTCCAGTATCCGATCTTCACGATCACCGTCGGCGTGGTCATCGCGGTGATGGCGATCGGGATGGCAGGCTTCTTCACCATCAATCTTCCAAACCGCTTCTACGCGGTCCAAACCCGACACGACACACTGACCGGTTCCTTCCTCTTCGGCATCATGACCGCCGTGCTCTCCACCCCGTGCACCGCGCCGCTCATGGGCGCTGCTGCCGCGTGGGCGACCACCCAGTCACCTGGAACCGTATTGATCGTGTTCGCGTCGATCGGGACGGGAATGGCGGTGCCGTACCTGATCCTGAGCGCCTTCCCCAGGTTGGTAAAGAGCATGCCGAGAACCGGCGCTGCCAGCGAAGTCGTCAAGCAGGTGATGGGCCTGTTGCTGCTGGCGGCGGGGATCTACTTCATCGGCAGCGGGTTCGCCGGCCTCACGATCCAACCAAACGAACCGCCGTCGCACGTTTATTGGTGGTTCGTCGCCGCGGCCGGAACCGCCGCAGGGCTGTGGCTCCTGCTCAAGACATTTCAGCTCACCAAGAAGGCGGTGCCCCGAATCATCTTTACCGTCGTCGGCGGGTTCATCACCACGCTTTCGGTGCTGATCGGCCTGACCATGACCGCAAAGGGTCCGATCGACTGGGTCTACTACACGCCCGAACGTTTCGCGACCGCCGTCGCTGAAGACAAGGTGATCGTGCTCGACTTCACCGCGGAGTGGTGCTTGAACTGCAAGACCCTCGAAGCAACCGTGCTGGCCGACGACGATGTGGTCGCCCAACTCAAAAGGGCCGACGTCATCCCTATGAAGATCGACCTCACCGGGGACAATCCCGACGGACAGGCGAAGCTGATCGAAGCCGGCCGTCGCACGATTCCCCTCCTCGTCGTCTACGGCCGAAACGGCGAAGAGATCTGGAAGAGCGATGCCTACACGCCAAGCCAAGTGCTGGAGGCGATCGCAGAAGCCGAGCAAGGGCGATGACCTGAGCCGGGAGAGAGCCTGCGAACCCGAAGGTCTCGAACTCCGTCTCTGTTGATGACCGTTCGATGGCGAGCGAACCGACCGGCGGATACCCGATCATCCTGCGATGCCCATCGCCTACACGGTCACCGCGCGATTCGAAGACAACGACGTTGCCGAAGAATTCGTGTATTGGCTCCGATACGGCCACATGCAGGCGGTGCTGGCGGGTGGCGGTGACCGAGCAGAAGTCGTCCATTGGAGCGAGCCGGAGGAAGACGAGAAAACCATCACGGTTCGATATCGATTCCCGGATCGGGCGGCGTTCGAGCGATACCTTGAGCATCACGCACCCGGTCTCCGCGATGAGGGGGCCAAGCGATTCCCCCCGAGTCGAGGCGTCACGTTCAGCCGCACCGTCGGCGAGATCCTGCTCCCGGTCGACGAGTGAATCGCGCCCCAGGGAGCAAGCCTCCCGAAGAACCTACCTCGTCAATCGACGGACGCGTCGTCCGACCCGCGAGCTCGACATCTGACGCCAACCGCGTCAAGGCGTCGTCGTTCCTCCGTACCCAGCCGAACGATCGGGTCGAGTGCACGCTGCTCGTCGAGCATTCGAGCAGAGGCGACGGCCAGCATCGCCTCGTCGCACCGTTGCAGATCGGCGAGCCGCTCCGCGCGGGCGATTCGCCATGCGGGATCCCAGGGATCGAACTCGATCGCGGCATCAATGGCCACCAGCGCCTTTTCGTCCGACTCCGCGTCGGCAGAACCACTCGCAAGGACCTGGAGTATCGAGGCACGCACCGCACTCGACAGCGGACCCGGTCGTGCCGTGGACCAGGCGTCGGCGATTCTCAGCGCCTCCGCGACGTCTGCAGGTTCACCGGCGGCCATGAACTGTTGGATCGCGCCGCGGATTCGACGATCGTCGTTCCAGTCGCCGTCCTCGACGATGCCCGCAGAAAGCCCCAACGCAGCGACTCGACGGTCCGACGCCGAAGGCAGAGGTCGGTCGTCATCGAACGTGCGATGCAGGTCCGCCACGGATCTGCGTACCTGGGCGTCGGCGATTCCGATGCGGAGAGCTGCGAATAACGACACGATCGCCAGCAAGGCGAAGCACGCCGCCACGATCGGAATCCGAATCGACGATCGCACGTTCGATCTCGTGGTCCCCCGGATCGATCGGGCGCCGCCGGCGACCGCGAGGAAGGCCCAGCAGAACGCCGCTGAACCACTCTGCCAGAAGAGCATTTCGATCTGCGCCTGTGCCGCGATCACCACCGCCGCGGCCACCGCGACGGCCCGGACCATCGACCCGGAAACGTCGGCAAGCAGACCGATGACCACCACACCGACGAAAATCCCCATCGTGATGGCGACCACACGGAGAAGTACCCCATCGACTTCGAGCGGCGCTTCCACGAACCACTGGATCGCGAACAATCCCAGACCGCCCACCACAACCGCGATCCGCCAACTCGCCGTCCAGACGAAGCCGGCCGTCACTGGGGGCTCATCCTCCGTGGTCGAATCCGTGGGCTGAAGAACCAGTCGACATGCCGCGATGATCCACGCGATGCCGACCACGCCCATCGACGCAAGCCAGTCAACGCCCATCGAATGCGCACTTGCCACATCCTCGGGGCTGCGGGGTGGTTTCAGTTGGAGATACGCATCCTGGAATCCATCCGGTCCCACGCCGACCAGCGGTGAGGACGTGAGCATCCCCCACGCCCCTTGGAAGTAGTGCCACCGAAAGAGAAGGCTTCGATCACCGAGAAAGGACTCCGGTAGCCAACCCCGCAGAAGGACGGCGAAGAATGCGGCCACGCTCGCGGCTAAAATAATCACACCCGGTCGGGCGCGAAACTTCGAGCCAAAAGAACCAAAGAGAAGCCACATCACGATTAGTCCTAGGGCCCCCGCCGCGATCGCACCTTTCGAACCATTCACGCCGACCAGCACGGCCATGGTGAGCGCGGCCAGTCCCAGCAGTACCGGGCCTCCTGCCTCATGCCCTCTCCGCCGAGAGACGACCACAACGCTCAAAAGTCCGATGCATCCAGCGGCCGCGAATCCGCTGAAGATGTTTGAGAATCCAATCCAACCGGTCGCTTCCGGCTGCCGAAGTCGGCGCTCGAACGCCAACGCGGCGGGCGAATCCTCAAGCCAACCCCGCGCCGCCAGAATGTCGGCCTGATTGGCGTCGAAGAACGAGACCGTCTCGGCATGCTCGATCGCCACCTGATGCACGCCTCGACCTGCCATCACCACGATGCCGCCCAGCAGCATCGCGAGCACCACGACTCGAACCCGACGAACCGCGACCAGATGACCGAGCGCCACACCGGTCGTCGCGGCCGCGAACCAGTCGAGGGCCCGCCAGGTCTGCAGGAAATCTCCGTGGGAATGCCAGGCAAGCACCGGAAGCGGCAGGGAGAGGAGGACGATGAGTTTGAGATCGATCCCCCGCCGTCGCCCAACCGACCAGAAGGTGATCGCAGACAGTCCGATCAGCAGCGCATCCAGCAGGGTGGCGGCCGCCGGTCCCATCGCTGACATCGGCCCGGCGACCTGCCCTGGGTCGACATCGAAGATTCGATCCGGCGTGATCGGAAGCAGCAGGCGGAGCAGGACGATGGCCGTCAGGAGGAAGGCGAGCCTTAGATCGGTGGCCTCCGAGGCCGTCGAATCCTCGACCGAGTCGAGCTCGATCAAACGATCGGACCTCGCCGCTTCCATCACTCGCGACCTCGGTGACGAGCGCCCGCTTCCAGCAGACCGAGCACAAGCAGAATGGCTGCCGTCTGGGCCCCGACCATCACGGCCTGCCAGGGTTCCACACTTCCTAGAACGATGCCTCCGACGCCGGTGGCCGCGGACAGTGCCCAGATCACCAGCACCGCCGATCTTCTCGACAGGCCGAGTCCAACCAGACGATGGGAGAGATGCTGCTGGTCGCCGACCAGCGGGCTCCGCCCCTGCCGAATCCGAATCAGGCTGACCGTCACCAGGTCGTAGATCGGAATGGCCAACACCACGACCGGCATCAGCACGCCGTACCAGGCGCTCCCGAGCGCAAAGTCGGGGTCGGCGGTATCGACAAAAGTGGTTCGAATGGTGAGCGTCGCGAGCAGCCAGCCGACCAGCAGCGAACCGCCATCACCAAGAAAAATCCGGGCCGGCGGAACATTGAAGATGAGAAATCCCATCAAACCGCCGCAGAGCAGTCCGAAGGCACTCGCGGTGAACCACTGTCCATTGATGATGGTGGCTGCCATGAAGATCGCGGCCGCGATCGCGGCGACCCCGCCGGCCAACCCGTCCATGTTGTCGAGAAAGTTCATCGCATTGCAGATCATCACGATCCAGGCGACCGTCAACGTCGCGGACAACGCGACGCCGGCGCCACCGAAGAGATCGAGGGCCGTGAAGAGCCTTAGCTCTCCCACCACGACGACCACCGTTGCCACAATGAGTTGCGCGATGAACTTGGTAAGCGGCCCCAGTGCCCGACGGTCGTCGTACACCCCGACCACGTGCATCACCAGGCCGCCGAGAAGAATCGTCCACCAGGCCGTTCGCTCCGAACCCAGCCGATCCGCAAAAGTGCTGATCGAGGCATTACCGAAGTCGATCGAATCGATCAGCGCGGGCGCGAAGGTGAGCACGAGAAGACCCAGCAGCAACGGCCCGAGGGTGGCGACTGCGATCGCGATGCCCCCGATGTTGGGAATTGGGCGCAGTTGCTTCCGGTGCCCCGCGGTGCCGCCGGAATCGAGCGCTCCGGTGCGACGTCCCACCCGAACCAGCAAGGCCGTGAGAGGCATCGCGATCAGGAAGCCGAAAGGGATTGAAAACAGGGTCGGTCCGAGCATCGGACTCATGGTATCCGCCTCGAGGACAGTCGCTCGTCCCCCGACCATGGGCAGGGTACGCTGTCGCATCATGAAATCCGTGACGATCTACTGTTCGAGTTCCGCATCGCTCGACTCCCATTTCACCCGGACCGCCGAAGTGGTCGGCCGGGAACTCGCCGCTCGTGGCCTCACCCTCGTCTACGGCGGCGGGTCGACCGGACTGATGGGCGATGTAGCCCGCGCATGCGCCTCGGCTGGCGGAGAAGTCGTCGGCGTGATCACGCATTATCTCGCCGGTTTGGAAGTCGCCTTTGAAGGCTGCACCGAACTCATCACCGTGGAGACGATGCGGGATCGCAAGCGGATTATGGTGGAACGAGGCGACGCGTTTCTCGTGCTTCCCGGAGGACTGGGGACCTATGAAGAGTTCTTCGAGACTCTGGTCGGACGAGTCCTCGCCGAGCACGACAAGCCGGTGGGAATCGTCAACGATCACGGCTACTTCGACCCCCTGCTGGCGATGATCGACCACGGCATCGAACAAAAGTTCATTCGACCTGCCATCCGGCAGCTCCTTTCGATCGATCGCGACGCGATCGCGGTCCTTCACGCCCTCGCGGAGGATCGGGGCCATGGACTCACCCAAGCCGATCTCATTCCCCCGCTGGGCCAGTTGGAGAGCTGATTCAGCGGTTCGCGCGACCCCAGCGCCGCGCCGTCCACCGTCGCTTCGCTACCCTTTCATCTATGCCCGCTACTGCAATCATCGCCGGACAGGGAGACCTCCCTCGCCTCACCGCCATCGGGGCACGGGCCGCGGGCCGTCGGGTGATCGGGCTCGGTCTTCGCGGCATGTACGACGACGCCTTCCCCGACGCGTGCGATGAATTCCGGTCCGTCAGTTTCCTTCGACCGACCGGATGGGCACGAGCGGCGCGACGCGCGGGATGCGAAGATGCGATTCTCATCGGACGAGTCGGCAAGAACGTGATGCATCGGCGTCGCTTCAAGTTCGAGATGCTCCAGAAGATTCCCGACTTTTACGTCTTTGACCTCTGGTACCGGAGGTTGCGGTTCGATCGTCGCTCCGCCACACTCCTTCGAATCCTCGCCGACGATCTGGCCGAACGCGGACTCAATCTCGTGGACTCCACTACCTATCTTCAAGATCATCTCGCCACCGTCGGGGTCAATACCTCGCGCCAGCCCACGGCTGCCGAAATCGGTGATGTCATCTTCGGTTGGTCCCTGCTGAAGAAGGCGAGCGAACTCGACATCGGACAGGCCATTGCGGTTCGTCAACGGGACGTGATCAGCGTGGAGGCGCTTGAAGGAACCGATGCGATGATCGCCCGCACCGGCACACTCTGCCCCCGAGGAGGATGGACTCTCTTGAAGACGTCATCGCCCAATCACGACACCCGATCGGACGTCCCAACAATCGGCGAAATCACCATCCGGAACGCCGCCTTGGCTGGCTGCTCCTGCATCGCAGTGGGCGCTGGCCAAGTCATCCTCGCCGACCGTCCGAAGGTCCTCGCCGCCGCCGATGCCGCAGGTATCGCGATCGTCGGCATCGACGGTGATGCGGCCGCATCACTCTCTTCGATGAGCAAGTCGGAATCGCCCGATGGCTGAACCGTCGTTGCCGGGCGATCCACGCGAGGGCGGAACCCCTCGAGGAGCGGAAAAAAAATTCGCCAGCCGGGCGGGTCTCAAGATCGAACACGGCCTCGAAGAATTCGAACTCGACGTTCGCGGGTTCCGCTGTGCCGACTTCGGCGCGAATGTCGGCGGGTTTACGGACTGCCTCCTGCAACGCGGCGCGGCCAGCGTGGTCGCCGTCGAGACCGGACGCGGCGTCCTGGCCTGGCCGTTGCGACAGGACCCTCGAGTTGAGGTCCGCGAACGAACCAATGCATTGCATGCTGATCCGCCGGAAGAAGGCGTCGACCTCGTGGTGATGGACCTGGCGTGGACACCGCAACGACTGGCGGTGCCCGCGGCACTGCGATGGCTGAATCCGTCCGGTGCGCGACGGATCGTGAGTCTCGTCAAGCCCCACTACGAGGTTCGAAAGGAAGATCAGGGACTTCTGGAGAAGGGGTTCCTCCCGCAGGAACATGCTCCTCGCGTTCTCCAGGAGGTTCTTGATTCGATGGCGGATCTCGGTGCCAGGGTCCTCGGTTTGACCGCATCGCCCCTGGTCGGCGGCAAGACGGCGAAACGAAGAGGCATCCCCGGAAACATGGAGTACGTGGTGATGCTCTCCCCGCTCGAAGAGACGGCTCCGCCGACCGATCCCGCCCCTTGAAATCGCACCTCGAATGCCCGTTTCATAGGCCTTCGGCGACCACGTCAGGGGCTTGTTTCAGGTAGAATCCGAGGCTCAGGAATTTCTCCTCTTGGCCTTCGTTGGAAGGATACGAGAGCGCGAATTCAACGGATTTACAGAGGGATTCGAAGACCCGCATGAGTGAAGACTCGATCACCCCGGATTCAGAAGATCCGAAGAATGATGGCACCTCGGACGAGGCTCAGTCGAACGGCCTACCGGCTGATTCGGAGTCGAACATCGTCGCACCGCCTCACGCCGCGGTTGGGCGCGTCGTCAACCTAGAGATCGAACGCGAACTTCATGATTCCTATCTGACGTACGCGATGAGCACCATCATGGATCGGGCGCTGCCCGATGTCCGTGACGGTCTCAAGCCTTCACAGCGCCGCATTCTTGTGGCGATGCACGACCTGAATCTTTCGCCGGGACGAAAGCACATCAAGTGCGCGAAGATCGCCGGCGACACCTCGGGTAACTACCACCCGCACGGCGAGTCGGTGATCTATCCGACGCTGGTCAATCTCGGCCAGAACTGGAAGACCCGCTGCCTCCTGATCGACAAGCAAGGCAACTTCGGCTCCATCGAAGGCGATCCCCCCGCCGCGATGCGATACACGGAGGCCCGCATGACTGCCGCCGCGGTCGCCATGCTCGAGGACATCAAGTTCGAGACCGTCGACCAAAAGGCCAACTACGACGAACGGCTCATGGAGCCGACCGTCCTCCCGGCCAAGTTTCCCTGCCTGCTGGTCAACGGGTCGAGCGGCATCGCGGTCGGCATGGCCAGTTCGATGCCGCCGCACAATGCCGGCGAGATCTGCGACGCCGTCATTCAGATAATCGACAACCCGGATCTCTCGACTGCCGAACTGCTACAGGCCGTTCCGGGACCGGACTTTCCGACCGGAGGCGTCATTGTGGGACGTCAGGGCATCGCCCAGGCGTACACCACCGGTCGCGGACGGATCATGGTCCGTGGACGCGTGCGGCAAGAGATCCAAAACGGTCGGGACGTCCTCATCATCGAAGAGATTCCCTACCAGGTGAATCAGAGCAGCCTGATCGAGAAGATCGTCGACGCCGCGAAGTCCGGGAAGATCTCGGAGATCTCCGACGTCCGGAACCACTCCGGTCGCGACGCCCGCACCAGGATCTTGGTGGTGCTCAAAAAGGGCGGCAACCCCGACGTCGTCGAGCGACAGCTTTATCAGCACACGCCGCTCCAGTCGACGTTCTCGATCATCAACATCGCCTTGGTGAACAGTCAACCGCGAACGCTCGACCTTCGATCGCTCATCGACTACTGGATCGACCACCGTCGCGACGTCATCCGAAGACGGACGGAATTCCTAGTTCGACAGGCCCGCCAGCAGGCCCACAGGCTCGAGGGTCTCATCTTCGCGGTCTGTGACATCGACGAGGTCATTCGGCTCATCCGAGCAAGCCGGACTCGGGAAGAGGCCATCGAGCGACTGATGGAACGTCGCTTCCAGATCCCCCGGGATCATGCCTTCGCACCGCTCATCCCGCAGCGTCTGCTTGACGCCGCGAACCGCGAGGTGAATGGCGGGGTCGGCGCCCTCCTCACCAAGGTTCAGGCGGAAGCGATCGGCGCCCTCCGATTGATCCAATTGACCGGCCTCGAAATCGAGAAACTCGCCGCCGATCTCCGCGCGATCCACGAAGAGATCGAGGGCTACGAAAAGATTCTTGGCAGCGAACGCATCATCCTCGACCTGATCCGCGCCGACTGTCTCGAGATTCGCGAGAAGTTCGCGGACCCCCGACGAACGGTGATCGAGGATGGCGAAGCCGAAGGCTTCGAGATGGAAGAACTCATCCAGGAGCATCGCGTCGCGGTCACCATCACCCACGGCGGCTGGATCAAGCGACTTCCCGTCGCGACCTATCGCCAGCAGGGACGCGGTGGCGTCGGCATCAGGGGCGGCGACTCGCGCGAAGGCGACTTTATCGAGCACGTCTTCACGGCGAGCACGCACCATGACCTTCTCTGCTTTACGAACACCGGGCGGGTGTTCAAGATCCGGGTTTGGCAGATCCCCGAAGCCGGCCGGACCAGCAAGGGCCGCTCGATCGCCAATGTGCTCGATCTCAAGGAAGGCGAATCCGCCAGGTTCTTCCTCCCCATCGCGGACTTCGAGAAGAGCGAGGACTACCTCTTCTTTGCGACCCAGGCCGGCCGAGTGAAGCGAACCTCGCTGAAGGACTTCCGAAACGTCAACCGCAGCGGCATCATCGCGCTCAACCTCAACGAAGGCGATCGACTGGTTGGAGTCGAACTCACGAGAGGCGACGACCATGTCCTGCTCGCCACCGCGAACGGCATGGCCATTCGTTTCAACGAGAATGACGCTCGGGTGATGGGCCGCGCCGCCGCCGGCGTGAAGGGCATCGAACTCGCCAGTAGCGACGAAGTCGTCGGCCTGGTACGAGCCGAAGATGACACGGACCTGCTCACCGTCACCGTCAACGGATACGGGAAGCGAACGGCGTTGCAGGAGTATCTGGTTCAAGCCGAAGACGGGGCCCGACCGCAGAGCCGCGGCGGAAAGGGTCGTATCGACATCAAGACTGCCGGCCGGAACGGACGCGTGGTCACGGTGAGGCGCGTGACCGACGAAGACAACCTGATGTTCATCTCCTCAGGGGGCATGATGATCCGGACCTCGGCCGCCGAAGTGTCACGGCTCGGCCGCAACACCCAGGGCGTCCGAGTCGTCAAACTCAAGACCGACGACCGACTCATCGATTGCGCGACGACTCCGGCGGAGCCCGAAGAAGAATCCACCGTGGAACCGGAAGCTACAACCTGATCTCTGGAGAGAGTTCCCATGAGTCTCAACGAATGGTCCGAAACAATCATCCTTGCCGAAACCGGCGAGGAACCAACCTTCAGCGACGACATGTCCTCGCTGATGACCATCGTCGAAGATGCTGAGCAGGGATCCCGCGGCATGCCGGACGTGGTCGTCAATCTGTCCGAAGTCGACTATCTCAATTCGTCGAACATCGCCCAACTCCTTCGGCTTCGAAAGCGGCTCACGGCCAGTGGCGCCCGACTGCGAATCTGCTCGGTCCGCGATCAGGTCTGGGGCGTTATTCTCGTGACCGGGCTCGACAAGCTCTTCGAATTCCATGACGCCACCGCCACCGCGATCGCGTCGCTCCAACTTGAAGCGTGACCCAGGACGCGATCCATAACGCCACCGCAGCTTCGGATGGTCCAGTCCGCAAGGTGAGGCTGCGTCGCAGCGAGCAGCCTTTTCGAGTCGAGCTGACGCCACTGATCGATGTGGTATTCCTGCTGCTCACCTTCTTCATCTATGCGATGGTCCTCATGGACCGGATCGAGCTCATACCGCTTGAGCTCAAGCCCCTTGAAGCCGGTGCGGTGGTCACCAATGCCGCGCCGCCACCGGCCCGAACCCTCGCACTCGACGGCAGCGGCGGAATGTTCCTGGATCGAGAACCCATCACCCTCGAAGCCGTGGTCCCCACCCTTCAAGCGGCGCTCGAAGACGACCCGGAGACCGTCCTCTACCTCGCGGTCGCCGACGAAGTCGGCCCCACCGATCGCATCCCGGTGCTGCTGGAACTCTGGAATCAGCTTCGACTCGCCAAGATCCCGATCCGCATGGTCGGTCGGGTCGTCGACACGCCGTCCGAGAATTGACGCTGGTCGACCTCTGGTTCTCGATCGATTGACACTTTTTTTGGTTTGAGGCAACGAGACCCGGAATCTGGCGATTTCTTTTCGTGCCTCCGGCCCCCGCCTTTTTAGAGTTCTTTTCTTCGAAAACCCGACTTCGACACGCTGGTCCGTTCCACTGTTCCGATCATCGAATTCCTCGCAAATGAACGACCAGAGGCGAGTTTCGTCCCGCCCAGCCGACATCCTCCACGAGCCATCCCGTGCCGTCGGAGCTCTGGAACGCCGCGGCTGCTCGCCGATCCAGAGGCCCCCCCGATCCACCTGAACTACCATTCCCTCGTGCACCGAGCTACGAGAGATTCACTCCCTGTTCCGACCGCGGTCTTGCTGTCGATACTCTTGCATGCCATCGCCGTTGCGATCTTCCTGTGGGCCTCGACCGCGACCGGGCAGTCTCAGGCGATCAACCATGAAATCCCGACCGAGCAGGAGGATGAAGAGACGGCGGCCGAACCGCTCGGCATCGACGAGAGTGACGCCGAGACCCTCACTTGGATCGGCTACGAAGAATACGTCGAACATCTCGCCCGACTGTCGGAAGTCGAACAGGCCGCGATGAGCACGTCGCCGCGATCCGGGGGCGGCGGAAGCCCTGCTGCCAGCAACCCGTCCGCCGCGGTCGCTCGAGCGGCCGCACCCGCGATCCCGTTATCCGCTCAGCCCTCTGCGGCGGCGCCGGCCATGACGATCCCGAGTCCCGAAACGGAGTTGCCTGAGATCCTCATCGATCCGGAGGTTCTCCTCGATGAGAAGATCCAACCCACAGTGGAACCGGAACCCGTCGACTCGAAGACGATCGAGGAGTCCAGTACCTCAGACACCGAAGCCACGCCCGATCCGACCACCACTCCTGATGAGCAGTCGACGACCAAGGACGATACGAACGAAGACAAAACGGAAGAAGACTCAACGGAAGACGTCACACCAGAATCACCGACCGAAGAGAATCCGACCCCGGAGCCATCCCCGGATCCTGCGCCGAAGCCCTCCCCCGAACCAACTCCGACACCCCAACCGTCTCCGGAGCCGCAACCCGAACCCGCGGAATCCGACGGCGACGGCGATGGCAAAGGCGACGGTCCAGGCGAGCCCTCTGAAGAACCAGGAAACGAAGCGGACAAGGATGCCGAGGCGACCAGCCTGACCAGGGTGCCGGCCTCGGAGTGGAAGCAGGGGAAACCCCTTGCCGCGCAGGGCCTGAACATCCGAACGCGTCGGCCGAACATTCCTCTCGTCTCCTGGCTCAGCTACCAGCCCAGTTTCAATCCGGTGGCTCGGATTGAGTTCGACCGGACCGGAAAACCCATCCGAGCACGTCTGGTGGTCAAGAGTGGGGAAGACAGACTTGATGAGAATCTGACAGACATGCTCTTCCGCTGGCGGGCCAGTGGGAAGCGACTGACAGAATTGACCGGCGATGAGACCGTGACGATCGAGTTGCAACTGCTCCTGAACTGAACTCACGTCTCCGATCCTGAATCGAGCCCGCTCAGCCTTCGAGTCGTTCTCGCCAAGTCTGCAACCTCGGATGGTCGGTCAAATCGAATTCGATCGGCGTCACCGTCACGCAGCCGTCCATCAGAAACTCGACGTCCGTCTCCGGATGTGTGTGCATAAACGCCATGCCGTTCCCCGCGGCCCAGTAGTAAGACTGCCCGCCGGGACTGGCTCGCTTTTCGTAATCGTCGTCCGAGGCTGCGGTGTTCATCGCACAGACCCTGATCGGCGGCATCGGCGCGTCGGCAACCTCGGTTCGCGGGACGTTCACATTGATGACCGCATGGGGATCAAGTGGATGCGCCAAGATCAGATCGATCGCCTCGCGGGCGATCTCCGCGGCTCGGTCGTAGAAGATCCGAGTGCGGTCACCGAGATGCAGGCTCACCGCGATCGAGGGGACACCGAGAAAGGCGCTCTCGACGGCCGCGGCGACGGTACCGGAATAGATGATGTTGATGCCGACGTTCGCACCACTGTTCATCCCGGAGATCGTGATGTCCGGACGCGTTCCCTCACCATGCAACTCGGCCCAGAGCGAACGCAACGCGACCTTCACGCAATCCGCCGGCCTTCCGTCGATGGCGTGCCCGACGGAGCCGTCTTCCATGGTCGTGGTGTGAGCCATGAGCGGTTCGTGGAAGGTGACGCCATGGCTCGTCGCTGATTGGACGGTATACGGCGCGATGGTCGTGACGTCGCCGAGCCCCTGAAGGGCCCGGTGGAGGGCGCGGATGCCGGGAGCCTCGATGCCGTCGTCGTTGGTCAGCAGAATTTTCACGTCAGGCTCCGTTCGAAGTTGAATGCTCAAGAAGATTCGAGAATCGTGATACCCGGTGCCGGGTCGCGTCTAACCGCCCGGTTCGATGACATACTCACGCCCGCCCCATCGAATCGGACGCCCCTTCGCCAGGTCAACCGCGCCTCGACGCAACGTTCCGGCAACCAAAAGACAACCGATCGGCCATCCTAGAATCCCGATTCGAGGCATGCCGCCTCGCCCGAAGATCACCGCGAGCGTCATCCCCGAAATTGCGACCCCAGAGACCCCTCCGGCGATTCCCGCGATCCCGATCCAGTATTCATCCTGCCCGAGCGAGAGGAACCCCATAAGCACGCCGAACAGCGACGCGACTGGCCCGAGCCCGGCACCAGCGACGCGGATCACGTTTCGATTCAATCGTCCGATGTTGCGATGGCAAGACTCGATGAAAATGCGTCGCCAACCCGAGAGAAGATCTTCGAGCGATTCGTACATGCTGGTTTGGATCATGGTGTCGGAGTGGACCACGCGCACCCGTCCACCGGTGCGATGAACCGCCTTTGCGAAGGCCAGGTCCTCGAGCAGATCGTCCTTCACGACGGCATGCCCTCCGAGTCGGTCGTATGACTCGCGACGGAACAACATGAACTGCCCGTTGGCGAAGGATCGAGGTCGCTCTTCATGGTTGACGCGATCCGGCGGAAACATCCGCAGGAGCGTGATCGCCGCGGGCGGCTGGACGATGATCTCCCACCAGTGCCCGGAGGTGAGCCTTGTATAGGCGCTCAGCAGGTCGACCTTGTTCTCGGCGGCGATCGAAACCGCAGCCCGCACCACTCCCGGATCGAAATGCACATCGGCGTCGGTGAACAGAACCCAATCGCCGGTCGCTTCGGCCGCGCCGACCGCCGCCGCATTGCACTTGCCCGCCCATCCTTCGGGGCACGCGTCATTCACGACGATTCGAACACGTGGATCCCCGTCAGCCGCCGCGGTAAGCCGGTCGAACGTGTCGTCCGTGCAGCGATCGAGCACCACGATCAACTCGATCTTCATGTCTTCCTGGGACCGCATCGACCTGACCATGCGATCGATCACCCGCGCCTCATCATGCGCCGGGACGATGATCGAGACCATCTCGTCGACGACGGCCAGCTGAAGTCCATCGCGAAGCTCGGGAGTATGGCGAGAGAGCCGCACCAGACGACCGAAGACGAACCCCCAGTAGATGGCAGTGGCGGCGGCGAGTACCGCGAAGACGATGGTGGTGACGCTGATCACGAGGGACATGGGTCTCGCATGGTACGAGTCCACACGGATCGTCGGGTCGACCGATGGCCTCGAAGCCGCGTCCCATACAATCCACCGATGGCCGGGACTTCGGAATATCCGCCTGAGTTTGATTTGGTGCTCGATCGAGCCGCCGCTCGGCTGCTCGATGCGACCGCGATCCAACGGCTGGGGATGCCGGGGATCCTCCTGATGGAGCATGCCGCGATCGGGATCGCCCATCTCGTCGAACAGGTTCGGATCGACGCCGACCTCGCGGCAGTCACCATCGTCTGTGGCACTGGAAACAACGGCGGCGATGGATGGGCGGTCGCTCGTCTGCTCGCCAATCGTGGCATCAAGGTCAGAATCGTCACCACGGGATGCTCCCGAGCGGGGACTGATGCCGCCATCAACCAACGAATCGTCTTGGAGATGGGCCTTCCGGTTCGCTCCTCCACTTCTTTGGTCGGAGGCAAACCCGACCCCTCGAGACCGACGGAACCCGAATCCTGGCCAGATCTCCAAAACACCCTCGTGGTCGATGCGGTCTTCGGCACTGGATTGAACCGACCCCTGATCGGAAGAGAGGCCGAGGCACTCGTCGACTTCATCAACCAGAGCGCGGCGACAATCGTCGCGGTCGATGTCCCCAGCGGACTGGATGCCGACACCGGAAGACCGCTGGGGCCCTGTATCCGGGCTGATGTGACTGCGACCATGGTCGCACCGAAGCTCGGCATGTTGAACCCGGATTCCGTCGCCTGGACGGGGAGAATCAAGATCATCGACATCGGCACACCGCCCGATCTGCTGATCGAGTTCGGCATCGCGACACGAAGCCGTCCGATCGAGGATGATGTCGACGAAGTCAGGCCACCCGCGACCTGATTCCCTACGCTTCCGCCTCCCGCGAGTCCAGATCCTCGTGTACCAACCGCTCCTCGCCAATCGATACCTCGGCAGCCGGATCATTCCCCTCATCGCGGTGGCCGCCGTCGCCCTCTGCGTCGGCCTGGTGATCATCGTGGTAAGCGTCATGTCGGGGTTTCTCGACATGCTGCTGAATTCGGGCCGGACCTTGATGGGCGACGTCATCATCCGGTACGCCGATCCGGGCATCCCTCACTACGACCTGTTGATCGAGGAGATTGAGTCACGCCCGGAAGCCCTGGCGGCGACGCCGGTAGTCGAGAGCTTCGGACTCTTGAAACTTCCTTACGGGAACCGAACCGAAGGCGTCCAGGTGTGGGGAATCGATCCCGCGAGTTTCGATCAGGTCGTCGATTTCAAGGACAGTCTGGTCTGGACGGACACTCCGCCGGAAGTGCGGAAATTCGCCGAAGACATGAACGGTCTGGAGATTCCAGTCTTCGACGAGTTGCCGCGACTCGACCCCGGATCCGCTGGCGGTGATCCGGGCGTCATCCTCGGTGTCGAAATCGACTCCGCCGCAAAAGTCCGAAGGATGGACGGCTCCTACGAGGTGAAGGCGCCGGCGTTCTGGATGCCGTTCCGAGATGTCGAGATCACCCTCATCCCGATCTCAACGAGCGGCGCCCTCGAAAAACCGGACAACCGACGATTCGATGTCGCCAACGAATTCCAGTCTGGCGTCTATCAGATCGACTCCCGCCGGGCGATGATCGGGCTGGAGACCGGCCAACGCATGCTCGGCCTCGAAGCCGCCCCGATCTACGACACTCGACTGCTCGACGAGACCGGCGAATTGGAACGCATCGGAACCTATCCCGCGCGGGTGCAGATGGTCCTGGTCCGCGCGGCCGACGGCGTCTCGCCCGAAGCGTTGCGTGATGCCGTCAATCTCGCCTACGCCGCATTCGCCGCGAGAATCGACGACGAAGACGCCATGACCATCCGCCCGCCCGACCAAGCCTTCGTGGGTATCCGCACCTGGCGGGAGCAGTTGCGTGATCTCATCGGCCCGGTCGAGAAGGAACGCGAGTTGATGCGGATCCTGTTCTCGATCGTCTATCTCGTCTGCGCGGGCCTCGTGCTCTCCATCTTCTGGTCGATCGTCCACGAGAAGACGCGAGACATCGGCATCCTTCGGGCGATCGGAGCCTCGCGACCAGGCGTGCTCGGGGTCTTTCTCGCCTACGGCCTGGTGATCGGTCTCGTCGGCGCGGTCCTCGGCGCTCTGCTGGGTTGGACCGTGGTCGTCAACATCAACGCCATCCACGAAGCCATGGGCGAACCGGCCCCCGGTTGGACCTGGATCACCGCGTTCTCACTGGCGGCCGTCATGTTGGCCACCGCGATCCACGCCGGCCTGCGCGGCGGCATGCTTCGCACCCTCCTGTCGATCGTCGGCGCCCTGCTTCTGTCCGGCGTCGGTACGGCCCTGCTTCTTCACCAGGGATTCCTGATGTGGGATCCCGCGGTCTATTACTTCAATTCCATCCCCAATCAGGTCGATTGGTCCAGCGCCATCCTCACGATGGCTGGCGCCATCGTCTTCAGCGTCCTCGGGGCCGCGATTCCCGCCGCCAAGGCCGCAGACACCGACCCCGTCAAAGCACTTCGATACGAATGAACGCCTCTCACGACCAATCTTCCTCAGACGCCGCCCGCGAGCCCGTGCTCGTCGCGAGCGAATTGCGCAAGACGTATCGAATGGGTCGAGTCCCGGTGCTGGTTCTCAAGGATGCATCCATCGAAGTTCGATCCGGCGAGTGGATCGCGATTCTTGGCGCCAGCGGGAGCGGCAAGAGCACCCTGCTCCATCTGCTTGGTGGACTTGACCGACCCGATCGCGACGGTGGCATGATCCGCTTCGAAGGCCGACGGGTCAGCGACTTCGGCGGCGCCGAACTGAATACCTACCGGAACCGAAGCGTCGGCTTCGTTTTCCAGTTCTACCATCTGCTCCCCGAACTCTCGGTGCTCGAGAACGCGATGCTTCCTTGCCTCGTACCCAACCGCTGGTTCTCCGCGACGTTGCCGCTCTTGGCCGCGGTGATCGGCGGTGGCGTCGGTGCCGCCGTAGGCTCGACCTTCGGTGTCGAGATTCTCCCCACCGCTGATGCCCCCACCCCATCCAAGATCGCACTGCTGGCCTTGACCTGTGGCGTGCTCGGCGCCGCCATCGGCGTGGTGCTCTTCCAACTCGGACAGGTGCTTGCGGAACGCTCGCGGCTCCGCCACGGACCGCAAGCCGCAATCTCGCGTCACACGCTCGAAGAATTCGGGCTCGGCCATCGGCTTCGTCATCGACCGAGCCAACTCTCGGGCGGTGAGCGACAACGAACCGCGATCGCCCGCGCGCTTGCGAGCGAACCCAGCATTCTGATGGCCGATGAACCAACTGGAAATCTCGACGCCACGACGGGGAGAGACATCCTCGACCTACTCAAAAAGCGGCACGATGCGGGTCTGACCATCGTCATGGTCACCCATGATCCCGCAGTCGCCGAATATGCGGATCGGATCGTCCGACTCGAGGATGGACGAGTGGTGGAGTCGAGGGCGTGAGCGGCGGTACAAGTGAGTCTTCCGCGACGAAGGAACCATCGCGGTTCTCCAAACTAGCCCTCATCGTCGCCGCTGGCATGTCCCAAATGCTGGTGATGATCGACTTCTCCGCGACGGCGATCGCGCTGCCGCGGATGG
This sequence comes from uncultured Phycisphaera sp., assembly GCA_937919685.1. Classification (GTDB taxonomy): domain Bacteria; phylum Planctomycetota; class Phycisphaerae; order Phycisphaerales; family SM1A02; genus UBA12014. The sequence continues at coordinate 24,768 of CALFOM010000095.1, read as the reverse complement.
CCGAGGATTTCAAAGTCTCCGCCGACAGCCTTCAGTGGGTGTTAACCGGCTACATCATTTCGTTCTCGATCACCCTGGCGATCGCCGGATCCTTGGGAGATCGATTCGGCCGGAAGCGACTCCTCCTTCTCGGAATCATCTTGTTCGCCGGCGTTTCGGCTTGGGTCGGCCTTGCCGGCTCGGCCTTCACGCTCATCATCGCGCGGGTCGCCCTCGGCGTCGGGGGCGGAATCATTTTTCCGCTTTCCGTGGCCGTGGTCGCGGCGAGTTGGAAGCGAGAAGAACTACCCAAGGTGATGTCGCTCCTCACTGGCGTGGCGACGATCGGCATGGCCCTCGGCCCCGTGGTCGGAGGGGTGTTCACCGAGTTAATCGACTGGCGATGGGTGTTCTTTATCAACCTTCCCATCGCCGCCATCGCGTTTTTCCTCATCATCTTTCTTGCCAACGAAAGCCGTAACCCAGATGCCGATACGGGACGCATCGATGTCGTCGGCATTCTGCTCCTGATCATCGGAATCAGCGGGCTTTCCATCGGTTTGGCGGATCTTGCGGACCACTCGATGGTGACATCGGTCTCGATCATTCTTGCGAGTTGCGTCACCCTGATTTTGTTCGGATGGCACGAACTCCGATACCGATCTCCCCTGATCGATATTCGATTACTCGGAAACCGAACCTTCGTCGGGTACCTGATCGGCGGGAGTCTGAGCAATGGGTGCTGGGGAGTTTTGGTCTTCGCCACCACGCTCTATCTTCAGGAAGTCCAAAAGGAGGACGCGATGTCCGCCGGCTTCCAGTTCCTGTACCTGAGTATTCCAGTCGCGATCGCCGGATTCCTCGGCCCCGTCCTCCAACGACATACCAGCACGCGATCCATGCTGTTGCTCGCCCTGGCTATTCAGACCGCGGCATGCAGCCTCTTGTGGATGTCGGACGTATCGCCATGGCTCGCCGTGGGCCTTCTCATGGTTGGCTTTGGATGTTCCTGGGGCTGGTCGATGTCGCAAGCGGGCGGCATCGCCACGATCCCCGAGGCCAATCTCGGCCTTGCAAGCGGTTCGATGATGACGGTCCTGATCATGAGTCGAAACGTGGCGATGGTTGTTTCTGCGACGATGATCAAGGAACTCGGTGGTCCTTCGGCGATCGACTATGGCCCAGGGGTCGCCGCTAGTTTTCTATTCGCCCTTTGTCTCGCGGCGATCGGATTCGTCGCCGCATTCCTGATCGTGCCGCGCAGGCACCCTGTGAGGACGACGTCATGACCCAACGCCAAACTGACGATCCGTCAGGCATACGTTCCTCGATGTCCGGCCTCGCGCTCATCATCGCTGCAGGCATGGCCCAGATGCTCGTGGTGATCGACTACACCGCGACGGCGATCGCGCTCCCTCGCATGGCGTCGGACTTCAACGTCTCGGCGGACAGCCTGCAGTGGGTGATCACTGGGTACATCCTCTCATTCTCCGTGGTGCTCGCGATCGCAGGCCCCCTTGGGGATCGGTTCGGTCGGAAGCGACTCCTGCTGTTGGGCATCGTGCTGTTCGGCGCCGTCTCGGTCTGGGTCGGCCTGGCGAATTCGGTCATCGAGTTGGTCGTCTCGCGAATCGCGTTGGGCATCGGCGCCGGGCTGCTGTTTCCGCTGTCGACGGCGGTGGTCGGCGCGGCGACGCCGCAATCACAATTGCCGAAGACCATGTCGATTCTCACTGGGGTCGCGACGCTGGGCATGGCGATCGGCCCCGTAGTCGGCGGCATCTTCACCGAACTGATCGACTGGCGATGGGTCTTCCTGATCAATCCGCCGATTTCGGCGGTCGCGTTCATCCTGGTGTTCATTCTCTCGAAAGAAAGTAAGAACCCGGATGCCAAGACTGGTCGCGTCGATTTCATCGGCATCGTCTTGCTGACCACCGGAATCGGCGGACTCTCGATCGGTGTCGCCGGGCTCGCTGATCAGGCGCTCGCCACGTCACTCTCCATCATCGCCGGCGGCGTTCTCAGCCTAGCGGTGTTCGCATGGCACGAGCTCAGACAGGAGACGCCCCTCGTCGACCTCCGACTTCTCGGGAATCGAACCTTCGCGGGCTACCTTACGGGCGGCAGCCTGAGCAACTCGTGCTGGTGCATCCTGATCTTCGCCACCACCCTGTACCTGCAGGAAGTCCGCAAGGAAGACCCGATGACCGCAGGCTTCCAGTTCCTCTACTTGAGCGTACCGGTCGCCGCCGCAGGTTTTCTCGGGCCGGTCCTTCAGCGCCGGATCGGCACCCGGCTCATGCTGCTCTTCGCCACGGCGATTCAGACCGCGGCGTGCGTCATCTTCTGGATGTCGGACGTCTCGCCCTGGCTCGCGATCGGCCTTCTCGTCGTCGGATTCGGATGTTCTTGGGGCTGGTCCATGTCACAGGCTGGAGGCATCGCGACGATTCCCGAGAACAACGTCGGCCTCGCCAGTGGCTCGATGCTCACGGTGCTCATCATGAGCGGGAATATCGCAGTGGTCGTCTCCGCCACCATGATCAAGGCGCTGGGTGGCACCGACATGACGAATTACGCCCCGGGCGTCACCGCGAGCTACCTCCTCGCCCTCGCGCTCGCCGCCGCAGCATTCTTCGCGACCTTGATCATTGTTCCGCCGCGGTCAATCGTTGTATCGGAACCAGTCGGCACTGTCGTCAAACCAGGCGGCGATCGAGCCACCCATTCGACGACGGAATGACTGGTCAGGCGTCATGCCGTTCTTGAGATCGTTGATCAGACCGGCCGGAAGTCCCGGGTCGGTCTCAAACAAACGGGTGACCAGAACGTAGGCGACATCACGCGCCAGACCATCGAGATCAAAGCCTTGGTCATTCCCATCGAGCCCAATGATCCAACCGGGATGTTGCCCGCTTCGCATCGAACGCAACGCCCGCCGGCGACGGATCGAATCGATCGGCGCCTCTGCGACCGAGGTCGAAGCAATGTACTCCGCGATGCCCTCGACCAACCAGGCCGGGAGCGCCCGCCGAGTGTGGGCATGAACCAGACAGGCTCTCGCCACGATTCGTGCTCGCTCGAGGGAACGAAGCATCTCGAGCGGATTTCCGCCGGACATGGCCTCTGAGATCGCCGCGATCCGACTCGGGTCGGGCATCGCCATGATGACGAACGGCCCATCGTCGGTCGGGAAGAGAATCGAATCATCATCGAGAGGAGCCTGGTGATCGAAGATCGTGCCCGCCATGAGCCGGAGGGTGTCGTGATCGGTGACTTCCATCACCAGCAGGGCGCCAGGAAACGGATTGCGTCCTGGCATCAAGCCGAGACGCGGCGCGATCTCACTCGTCAAGCGGTCAAACGCGACGCCGTCCCGCGCCAGCGCCTCCAAGGAATCCAATCCGAGCACCACCGTCGACGTAGTTCGGACACCTTGTAGCCCAAGACCTTCGGCAGCGGATTCGCCTTTGACACGGAGTTGCTCGGCCAATGAACTCTGTCGAATCGGATCCGGCACCGGCCATGCCGCCACGGATGCCGAATGCAGATGTGGTCGACCCTGCTTGAGCTTCGCCGTTTCCGCCGCCGAGAGAACCTGCGCCGCCTTGACGCGCACTTCTTGCGCTCTCGTCTCCGCCGCGGCGATGATCCGATCCGCGTCGACGCCGGCTTTGGCTCGAAGGAGCTTCTCGGCCCGGTCAGAGAAATCACCAGAGTCGGTACTGCGCAGCATGAACAAGAGCCATCCAAGGCCCGCGGCATCATGCCGACGACTCTTTCGAAGGGCCTCTTGGCCGATCCGAAACCGATCCGCGGGTGCGAGATCGACCCAAGGAATGGTCCCGATCTCTCCCGAAAGGCCCCGGTCATCGAACTGCGTCACCCTGCCGGAATGCGTCGTACCTTCCAGATCCCGAATTCGAAGTGGAAACGGCGACTCAAGAGTCACCTGGCCATCGGGAAGTGTGGCGTCCGCCTGATCGATTTGGTTGATTCCCTCGCTTTGAGCAGCCCGGGGATCATTCGAATCACCCCGCTCCGCACCCTCGAAGAGCCGAAAATCGAATGATGCCGCCGCACCACTCCTGCAGGTGAGGGCAATCCAGACCGTCAGGATGGCAGGAAACAGAATCTTCACGACTGCACCATACGGCCAGATTCATGGCGCCGATTCCAGATATCTGGTCGATCCGCGTACTTTCAGGGCCGATGCAAGGAGTACGAGTGGTTCCGGCACGGAGGTTGCCGCCATTCGAGGAACGGGCGACCAAACTTTCAGGTCGCGCGTACCATGAGGGTGATTGGCGTTCTGCCAGCCAAACCGGAGATTCCCATGTTTGAACGACTGACCGACAGAGCTAGAAAGGTGATGGCCCTTGCCAACCAGGAGGCCCAACGCTTTAACCACGAGTACATCGGGACCGAGCACATCCTGCTCGGGCTCGTCAAGGAAGGCTCCGGAGTCGGTGCCAACGTCCTCAAGAACCTTGACATCGATCTCCGGAAGGTTCGCCTCGAAGTCGAGAAACTCGTCAAGAGCGGACCCGAAATGGTCACGATGGGCAAGCTCCCCCAGACGCCTCGGGCCAAAAAGGTCATCGAGTATGCGATCGAGGAAGCTCGAAATCTCAACCACAACTACGTCGGCACGGAACATCTCCTGCTCGGCCTGCTGCGTGAACACGATGGCGTCGCCGCCCAGGTCCTGATGAACCTCGGGCTCAAGCTCGAAGAGGTTCGCGATGAGGTGCTCAACCTGCTTGGCGCCGGCGTCGAACCCGAGGAACAGGCTCCCGAAGCCGGTGAACCGACGACCGGAGCTCAAGGCGGTCCACGACGTGCCGCTGGCAAGAGCAAGACGCCGGCGCTCGATTCCTTCGGACGCGATCTCACCGAGCTTGCCAAGCAGGGTGAACTCGACCCGGTGATCGGCCGGTCCATGGAGATCGAACGCCTGATACAGGTGCTCTGCCGCCGAACCAAGAACAACCCCGTCCTCCTCGGCGAAGCCGGCGTGGGCAAGACCGCCATTGTCGAGGGACTTGCCCAGCTGATCGTCAACCAGGAGATCCCCGATCTTCTCTGGGAGAAACGACTCGTGGTGCTCGACCTCGCCATGATGGTGGCCGGTACCAAGTATCGCGGCCAGTTCGAGGAACGAATCAAGGCGGTCATGAACGAGGTTCGACGGGCCAAGAACGTCATCCTCTTCATCGATGAACTCCACACCCTGGTGGGTGCGGGCGGCGCCGAAGGCGCGATCGATGCATCGAACGTCCTCAAGCCGGCTCTCGCTCGAGGTGAGATCCAGTGCGTGGGTGCGACCACCTTCGACGAGTACCGCAAGTACATCGAGAAAGACGCCGCCCTCGAGCGTCGATTCCAGTCGATCACAGTCGAGCCGCCGACTCCTGAGCAGACCATTGAAATCCTGAAGGGGATTCGTGAGAAGTACGAGTCGCATCACAAGGTCAAGATCACCGACGGCGCACTGCGGGCCGCCGTGGAGCTTTCCGGCCGGTACATCCCTTCTCGGGTGCACCCCGACAAGTCGATCGACGTGATCGACGAAGCGGGCGCCCGCCTGCGACTCAAGAGCATGACCAAGCCGCCTGATCTCGCCGAGCTCGAGGAGAAGATCGAAAAACTCTCTGTCGACAAGGACGAGGCCGTCAAGGGTGCAGACTACGAGAAGGCCGCCGAACTCCGGGACACTGCCGAGAAGCTCCGCAAGGAGAAGGAACGGATCCAACAGGAGTGGCGGGAGCGCATGAACGAGACCGTCGGCATCGTCGATGAGGAAATCATCGCTGAAGTCGTCTCGAAGATGACCGGTGTGCCGCTCACCCGACTCGAGAAGAAGGATGCCGAACGGCTCCTCGCCCTCGAGGACGAGTTGCACAAGACCGTGGTCAGCCAGGACGAAGCTGTGAAATCGGTCGCCCGAGCGATCCGCAAGGCCCGATCGGGTCTCAAGGATCCGCGACGTCCGATGGGTTCGTTCATCTTCGTGGGTCCTTCCGGCGTGGGCAAGACGCTCCTCGCCAAGGCACTGGCCGAATTCCTCTTCGGGGATGCCGACGCCCTCATCTACCTCGACATGTCCGAGTACATGGAGAAGCACAACGTCAGCCGACTGATCGGTGCCCCTCCGGGATACGTCGGATACGAGGAGGGCGGCCAGCTCACCGAGCGGATTCGTCGTCGCCCCTACGCGGTGGTGCTCCTCGACGAAGTCGAGAAGGCTCACCCCGACTGCTTCAACATGCTCCTCCAGATCATGGAAGAAGGCCGACTCACGGACTCCTTCGGTCGACATATTGACTTCAAGAACGTGATCCTCATCATGACGTCCAACATCGGAGCGGACATGATCAAGGGTGGGGCGAGCTTCGGATTCGCCAAGCGAAGCGAAGTTCAAGACTACGAGAAAATGCGTAAGGCGCTCATGGGCGAGATCGAAAAGTTCTTCCGCCCCGAATTCATCAACCGACTCGATGAAGTCATCGTCTTCCGCCCGCTGGATCGCGAGAACCTGACTTCGATCATCGAGTTCGAACTCTCCAAGGTTCGGGAACGGCTCGCCGCGAAGAAGATGACGCTTGAGCTTGATGCTGACGCGAAGAGCTTCCTCATCGATAAGGGGTACAACCCCGACTTCGGCGCTCGACCGCTTCGACGTGCTCTCTCGAGCTTCATCGAGGACCCGCTCGCCGAGAACCTGCTTTCGGGCGAGTTCATGGAAGGCGACGCGATCACGGTCACTCGCAAGGCGGAGGAGGATCATCTCTCCTTCGAGGCCACTCGCAGCGGCGGTGATGACGGCGACAGTGGTGACGGTGGCGAAGAAGACGCACCGAAGACCGATCCCGCCGGCGCGACCTCCACCTGAGTTGGATCAACATTCATTCGAACGCCATCGCGGCGGAACGTCCCAATCGACGTTCCGCCGCGATTTCCTTGGTACCCGGCATCGAATGCGGGAGACCGCTCACCGCCCAGCCGATTCCCGCCAATCGAGAACCGTCGCCGTGGCGTGGCGCGATCCCTCCCGCGACCACCGACATCCGACATCCAAGGACCGCTCGCCCGACTGGGGTGTCTTCCCCAATCACCACCGAAGTCCTTTCGAGAATGAAACCGGCAGAGGACGATATTCGGAGAAACGAATGACGAAAACGACGTTTTCAACAACCGGGCCATTCGCCGATGCGAGACACCCCAGAGAGCACGATCACCATCTCGACCAATCCAATTCCAATCTGGTCAAGCCGATTCACCGCAGCGGGATGTCTGGTCATGCTGGTCGTCGGATTCGCATGGGCATCTCCCGCGGCCCGACACGGCATCAGCCTGCTTGGCTGCTCGGGAGAGTCACGAACCCTCCAGATCGAGGGTTCACCGCCCCATTCTGTCACGCGGCTTTCCGCGGCCGAACCGGATGTTCCCAACGGCCAGAGTTTCTTCGTGCTCTCGAGCTCGCCTGGCCTTTTGATCCCAAGGACAAACCAACTCGAGTGATCGAAATCTCACTTCGGAAGGACCGTCCGAACCAGCGTCCCGAGACCGTTCAACCGGACCCCATCGGACCGCGACCGGGAGAGATCGCGATTCTCATCTATCCGGAATTGCGACATCAAGTCGAACTGGGACTTCGGCGACTCTGCCGGGTCGCTTTTTCATCGACCCCGTCCTGACCTGCGCCACCGGCGGATGACTCAGTGGATTCCGGCGAGTTTCATGCCATCTCGCTCCTGAGAGATGAACACCTCTCGGAACTTAAACTGCGAGCCGATCTGCGGCGCAAACCGAAGCCGGACCGACAGGTCCGACAGCCGTTCGATGATCACATCTGATCCGCCGTAATAGCCGAAGCTCATTCGATTCAACGTCATCATGAGCTCCGACCGATTCTGGACGCAGAATCGAACGAAGTCATCGACATCGAGTCCCTGGGCCTGATAGTCACGCTTCGTCGACTCCGCGACCATCTGATCCCAAAGCTCCAGATACTGCTGGCTTCGCAACGAAGACATGGTGTTCGCAAGCACGTGGTCAGGGAGCAGGGCCTGCATGATGACCTCTCCGTCATCAAGGATCTGGCGGGCGAGGAACTTCTTCGGGGGTCCCGGCTCCATCGCTTCTGGGGGAATCGGTTTTCCGGCACGGATCGCTTCCGATCTGAGTCGGGCACGGTTGGCCTTCTTGGCTTCAACCCTCGCCGCGGCTTCCTCGTCATGCTTCGCCTGTTCGCTCGGCAGCAGGCCGTCTTCGATGAACACCACTCGTCGCCCCTGCCCGTCGACGTACTCGTCGACCAGTTCCACGTCGCTTGCCATCCGGTAGAAACTCGACCTCCGGTGATACTCCGTCACGACCGGCTCGCACCCCATCGCGATCATCGCGATCATCGCGCTGATCGCGAGAACGACGAGCAGGATCGTTCGGGATGGTCGGCTCAACTCGATCATTCGGAGATCGCCGCCGCGTTCGTGTTGGCCCGCGACGGTGCCACGTCATCGGGCATCGATCTGCAGATCGGAAGCAATTCGGGTTCGGCGCGGCCTTGACGCCACGCAAACCGGACCTTGAATCGATCCTCGGCCTTCGGGTGATCCGATCGTCGATGCGTTCCGCGGCTTTCCTCGCGGGCAAGGGCGCCTCGGACCACGAGTCTCGCCGCCGCGAGCATGCCCTGGATCCGCCAGCCATCGGGGTCGTCGAAGGTCTTATCGAGACAGTACCGACCCCAGAAGTCGATCATCTCGAGTGCATCCCGGAGTTTGTCGCCATCTCTTTCAATCCCGACGTTTCGCCACATCGAACTCCGAAGACTCGCGCGGACGTCGATCAGGTCGAGCTCCCCCGCCCGTCCCCGTGGGGCCTCCGCAATGAGCTTCGGTCGATGCCCGGGGTCGTCGATCGAGATCGCAGCCGCTCCTGCACGGGCGCCAAACACCAGACCTTCGAGCAGGGAATTGCTCGCCAGTCGATTGGCCCCGTGAATCCCGGTCGCGGCGACTTCGCCGCATGCGAAGAGCCCGGGAACCGAGGTCATGCCGTTCTCGTCGGTCACCACGCCGCCGATCGTGTAATGCGCCGCGGGATGCACTGGCACCGGCGTGGTCTCGGGGTCGATTTCGAATTCGGCCAGTGATTTCGCGAGATTGGGAAAGCGTTTTGAGAACCCGCCTGCGACGTTCGAAGTATCGAGGTACACGCAGGGGTCGCCGGTCTCGGCGAGCACCTGGGAGATCCTTGCCGTCACGACGTCACGAGGTGCAAGATCACCGAGTTCGTGCACGCCCGCCATCACAGGACGGCCACGTCGATCGACGAGACGACCCCCCTCGCCGCGAACTGCTTCGCTCATCAGCGCCCGAACCGATCCTGCGATATAGAGCGTCGTCGGATGGAACTGGACGAATTCCGTGTCCGCCACCAACCCGCCGGCACGGAACGCCATCGCCATCGATTCGCCGGTCGCGGTCGAGGGATTGGTCGTCTCTCGAAAGAGCCGTCCGGCTCCACCGCCGGCGAGCACCACCGCACCAGCCCAAATGACCTGAAGGCCGTATCGCGGGTGATGGGTGAGAACGCCGGTCACCGGTGCTCCGGGAGCGTTCTCCGCGGTCAGAAGATCGATCGCCGTGCAATGCTCGAAGATTCGCAGCGTCTGCCGGGCAGCCGCCTGCGCCAGCAGACACGAAGACAACGCGACGCCGGTGGCGGCTCCGTCGGTGTGAAGGATCCGGTTGTGCCGGTGCCCGCCTTCACGACCAAGGCTCAAAGAGCCGTTACTCGTGCGGTCGAATCGCATTCCCCACCGAAGCAGTTGCTCCATCTCGGCCGGAGCGGACCGACAGAGCAAGTCGACCATCACAGGGTCGCACAGTCCCGCACCCGCCTCCAGCGTGTCGGACGCGTGAGCATCCGGATGATCCGCCGCGTCCATCGCCGCCGCGATTCCACCCTGCGCCCAGGTCGTCGATGAAAGCGATGCCTCGCGCTTGGAGAGGACGACCACATCTTTTCCGGCATCGGCGGCGACCATCGCCGCACGCAGACCGGCGACGCCGCTTCCGATCACCAGAACATCGGCGAAGAGCTGAGGCAGAAGTGCAGACCGGAACGGAACGAGATATCTGCGATCGTCGATGACCGAACTCACTTCTCGCCAGTTCCCTTCTCCGAGGACGGTCGACCGTAGGCCCCCGCCGGCATCGCACTCGGAGATGCGAGATCCGCGATGAATCCAGCCACCCACAACTGGCTCGTCTCATTCGCTCCACGCTTGCAGGTCCAGATCATCTCTGAACCGTCGGCATTGAAGGCAGGAAGCACGTCGGCCGCCGGCCCGAACGTGATGCGCCGCATTCCGCTTCCGTACTTCATACTCGGAGGCATGGCCTCGTCATCCTGGGCCGCGTCCACCAGAAACACCTCATAGTTGCGATGGCTCACCGCGCTCGTGGCGAACACCATTCGCTTTCCGTCGGGATGCCAGAACGGACACCAGTTGACGTTCGCGTCATCGGTGATCTGGATCTCCCGATCGACCCCAGTGATGGCTCCGCCCTCGTCGAACGCGAGGTCCGCTACGAACACCTGAAGGAGATTGTTGGCGTGTCGGTCACTTCGATACGTGATGCGTTGGCCATCCGGCGAGAAGAACGGCCCGCCGTCGTAGCCGGGCTTTTCGATCAAGGTCGTGATTTTCCCGGTCGCGAGGTCCTTGATGAAGATGTCGCCCTGTCCACTTTCGAGTGAGGTGTAAAGAAGAAACCGCCCGTCCGGCGAGAAACTTCCTTCGGCGGTATACGACGTTCCATCTCCCACCAATGGATCCAGGGTGCCAGCGGTTCCGTCGGCGGTGCGGAGATCTGCCGCGACGATCCGCATCTCAGGGGGGAACATCCAACGGTATCGACCACTCCCCCGCTGGTATCCGGGCGGCGTGTTCTCGGTCGGCGCCGACATCGTGGTTCCGAAGATGACGATGTTCGGATCGATGGGATGGAACCAACCACAGGTGTTGGCCGAGCCTTCGGGTGAGATCTTTCGGATGTTCTCGAGAGATCGAGTCTTTCCGGATTCATCTCGAACGGTGTCGGCCACGAACATCGCATAGAAGTCGTCGGGCGTCATCTCGGAGGTCTGCTCGACTGCTTGAAAGATGACCTTATTCCCGTCGGGCGAGAAGTAGGATTCCCCCGCCTTGAGGAACCGGTCATGAAAGGTCAATTGGACCGGATCATCGAGGAACACCGCTTCCTCGGTCTTCCAGTCTGCCGACCCGGCGCCTTCCGGCGACTGCGCCATCGACTGCAAAGTTGAAAAGACCGCGAGAGAGAGAACGCAGGCAGGAACCATGGAAGATGAAGACATGTCGCTGAAGGCTCCACGACGGCGGCGAAGATCGATGCCGGTCGGACGATCCGGGGTGGGATTCATCACGCGCCGGACGGAAGTCCCTAGTCTATCGGTCCTCTCGATGCGTTTCCCGTTTTTCAAGGGCTTCCCTTTCCTCGATCCGGTGTTTTTCCAGTGCTGCCACCCGTTCTCCACCTCGATGACCGGCTGATCGTCCTCGATAAACCGACCGGTTTGCTCTCCGTGCCGGGCATCGGACCGGAGAAGGCGGATTGTCTCGCAAGTCGCGTGAATGCGACCTATCCGGAAGCTCGCATCGTCCATCGGCTCGATCGGGACACCAGTGGGGTGATCGTGATGGGTCGCGATGCCGAATCACACCGGGAACTGAGCCGACAGTTTCAGGACCGAGAGACTCGAAAGTTGTATCACGCGCTGGTCGGTGGGCACCTACACCTCGATGCCGGCGAGATCGATCTCCCGATTCGGAAGGATCTCGACGATGCTCCGCGGCAGATGGTCGACTTCGAACACGGGAAGCCGAGCCTCACGAAATGGATCGTGACGAGCCGCGGAGAGATCGGAGATCTGGACGACGTGCTCGCCGCCTCCGCAGCCGATCCTCGAATGCCGATCACGCGACTCGAACTCACTCCTCTGACTGGACGAAGCCACCAACTCAGACTTCATCTCAAGTCGATCGGACATCCCATTCTAGGTGATGACCTCTACGCTCCCGAACCACTCCGCTCCTCAGTGACCCGGCTCTGCCTCCATGCCTCCAGACTCGACTTCACGCATCCTGGCAATGCCTCTCCGATGTCGTTCCGGTCGGCCCCGCCGTTTTGACCGAAGAGCCAACGTCCCCGATGAGGTGCAGTGAGTCTTCGAGAACGGCGAAAAGTGGTATCTCACTTGTTTCCGACGGCGAATTCGTTCATCCTCTCCATCATGAACCACATGACCCATCTCAAGTCTGCCATCCGTCGATTCCCCATCGGTATTCTTTCCGTCGGACTCTTTACATCGCCGATCTTTGCCCAGGCGACCAAGATCGAACGTGATCTGATTCCGTCCGTGACCGTCACCGATCTTGGCGAAGGCCGCCCGATCATCTTGCGATGGTTTGATCCGAGTAATGCTGCGAGCACGCTGCAGGTAACCTCTCGGACCGTTCCGACATTGCTGGAGAACGGCATCGATCTGAAAGAGGACGCGAAGGCAGTTCTCGTGAATACGTCGCGTCCGCCAATCGAACGATTCTGGACGATTCAGGGACAGATCCGGGCGAGCGAGGATTCCGCGACGCCTTTAGCCCGATGGCGCGTGCTCAATGGAGCGGCAAGACTCTTCATGATCAGGCCCGAGGGCATTCCCGAAGCGACGATCAACGATGCCGATCGCGAGCCACCGAAGAAGTCCGCGACGGACAAGGCCGAAGAGAAGTCCGACCAAAACCGTGCAACCGGAACCGCCATCAAATCGCCATTTGCGCCGAATGGCGCCGTGATCGAACGAGCCAGAGCCTACGCACGGGTTCAGGACAACGCGGCCTCCCGATGCGCGGGCGCCGCGATCTCCCAGAATTTCTCGGGCTACGGACTGGTCCCGACCAGCATCCAGATCCGATTGGAGACCGCCAGTCCTCGAAACATCTTCGAGGTCGAGCGGCTCACGTCGATCCTGCGACTTGCGGAACCCGTGATTCCGAACCAACCGGTCGGCGTCGGAGCATCTTGGACCAGCCGCTGGACGAACCTCGAGCAAGGAACGCCGATCGAGACGGTCATGACCTGGACCCTCTCCAGTGTGGATCAGGCGGCGCTGGAGGCGACCGGAGTTGCGGAGACCGCGGTGCTCGCAGTTCGATACACCCGCCGTATTCCTCCCGGGCTTGCCGAACCGGTCCCGCCTCGCGTGGCCGCTCGCCTGGAAGCCAACGGGAGCGGCGAGGTCCGCGTCAACCTGCGGAGGCCGATGCATCTCGATGCCCAACTGGTCCAGATGCCGCCGCCTCGCGATCCGGCCCAGCCAGGCGCCACTGATGTCACCAGGATGCGGGTCGTCACGACCGATTGATCCCGCGGGAGGTCGAAATCCATGACTTGGTTCGTGACTCCCGATCCGATCACCTCGTTCCCAACAACCGAAAGGTTCGAAACATGAATCAACCTGAGAAAGTCTGTCGTTGGGGAGTGCTGGGAGCCGCGTCGATCGCCAGGAAGAACGTTCGCGCGATGCACCTCGCGGAGAACGCACATCCATTGGCGATCGCGAGTCGAGACCTCGCCAAGGCGACGGCTTTTGCAAGCGAGCATCGGGTAGATCGAGCCTACGGAAGTTACGAGGCGCTCCTGGAGGATCCCGACGTCGATGCCGTCTACATCCCCCTTCCCACCACCCTGCACCGCGAATGGACGATTCGCGCGGCGGGAGCCGGCAAGCATGTCCTCTGCGAGAAGCCGGTCGCACCAAACGCGTCGGACGTCGAGGCGATGATCGAAGCCTGCAGGGATGCCGGCGTGCAATTCATGGATGGCGTCATGTTCATGCACCACGCGCGGATGCAGCTGCTGAAGTCCCGCCTCTCCGACATCGGCAAAGAACCGAATCTGATCACCAGCGCATTCAGTTTTCGAGGGGATGATTCGTTCTTTGCACAGGACATTCGCGGAGACGTATCGACGGAGCCGCTTGGCTGCGTCGGCGATCTCGCCTGGTATTCGGTTCGGATCATCCTCGAAACGATGGACGCCATGCCCGACGCGGTCCGAGCCAGACACCATCGGCTGCACAACGGCGTCCCGATACACACAAGTGCCGAGATGGATTTTTCGGGAGTCGACGAAGACCGCCATGCCTTCCTGAGCTGTTCGTTCGTTCACCCCCTCCGTCAGTGGGTCGAGATCTGCGGGCCCACCGGAACGATGCGAATGGATGACTTCGTGATCGGAAGTCCAACGGAAGCCTGCCTTCATCTCGAGACCGAGTCGAGGCTCACCGAGAAGGACCTCATACACGAGCGGCAAATCGAACGACTCGTCACCCCGGATTGCATCCAGGAGGTCGAGATGATGCGAACCTTCTCCGAGATCGCGCGGGGTGCGACCCCTCTCCAGCCAGGCTGGGGAGCGATGTCCCACTCGACGCAAAAAGTGATCGACGCAATCATGAATTCCGCATCCGCCGACGGGAAGAGCGTGACGATTCCAAACTGAGCCCCGATCGGGCTCGACCGGCACGGAATCTCGACATCGACCTCCGAGAAAGCGTTGACGATCGGCGTTCTGCCGCTGATACACTTCGCAATCGTCTCCATTCCTCGGAAGAATCGATGAACACCGGAACCATGCGTACCGAAGGGCTTTGCGAAATCGACGGCGTCGCGTGCTACCGCGTCCCCGACATCGATCGCATGCCGCCGTTTCTCTTGACGGTGGTGAGCCCCTCAGACCACTGGCTCTACATCTCTTCCAACGGTGGGCTCACCGCCGGCCGGGTGAACAACGGCAACTGTCTCTTTCCATATCGAACCGACGACCTGATCCACCAAGCCCATGCCTTCTCCGGGCCGTGGACTGGCATCCGCGTCGGCGACGCACTCTGGGAGCCGTTCTCCGCTCGACCAACACACGGCATCACGCGGAATCTTGCTCGCTCCATATCCGGCGACCGAATCGTGTTCGAGGAAACGAATCCCGTCATAGGACTCCGAATCCGCGCATGGTGGGCATTCAGCGAGGCTTCGGGGTTCGTCCGAACGGTCACTCTGGAACGCGAGGGTACGGGGCCGACGACCCTCGACTTCGAGGTGGTCGACGGGCTTCGAGAACTCGTCGCGGGCGGTGCCGGCCTCGGTGTGATGCAGACCATGAGTTGCCTCGTCAATGCCTACACGCGGGCCGAGCAATCGATCGACTCCAGACTCGCCACGATCTCCATGGAATCAGCGTTGAGCGATCGGGCCGAACCCGCGGAGTCGCTCCATGCGACGACCGTCTGGTCGACCGGTCTCCCCGGCGGCACGGTCTCGTTGTCTTCGCAGGCGATCGAGTCGTTCGCTCGAGAAGGAATCTTCATACCGACCTCGCTGCTGAAGGGGCATTCCTCGGCGTACCTGCTCCATTCCGCCCTCTCGTTGAGTCCCAACGAGTCCGCCACCTGGTCGATCGTCAGTGACGTCCGGCGCACGCAGGCCCAGGTTGCCGATCTGCATCGCCGATTGGAATCGGAAACGAACCTTGCCGTCGAGCTCGCCGCCGAGATCGACGAGACCACTAGAGCCATCGACGCGATTCTCGTGGACACCGACGGCATGCAGTGCAGCGGTGATTCGATTCTCGACGCCCACCACCGAACCAACACCCTCTTCAATGACATGCGCGGCGGTGTCTTCGTCGACGGCGTCAACCTTCCGTGGCGGGACTGGGTCGAATTTTGTCGCCAGCGCAATGCGGATACTTCGCTCCTGCACCGGGCATGGCTTGAGTCTCGCGACGATCAAGCCTGGGTCGACCGCGCCACTCTGGTCGAAGAAGCCGCGTCCTTCGACGATCCGAATCTGGAGCGAATCGCCTGGGAGTACCTACCGATCTGGTTCGGCCGTCGCCACGGTGATCCAAGCCGCCCCTGGAACGCCTTCAACATCCGCGTCAAGCAGGCCGACGGTGCGAGGCGGCTCACTTTCGAAGGAAACTGGCGGGACATTTTTCAGAACTGGGAGGCACTCGCATTCTCCAGTCCAGGTTGGATCGACCACGTCATCGCGAAGTTCCTAAACGCGTCGACGCCCGACGGATTCAACCCGTATCGAATCACCCGCGAAGGAATCGACTGGGAGGCCCCTGAACCGGATAACCCTTGGAGCAACATCGGCTACTGGGGTGATCACCAGATCGGCTACCTGACAAGACTTCTCGAACTCTCTCTCCAGACCGGACCGGGGAGGCTCGATACCTGGCTTGATCGTTCCATCTTCTCCCACGCCGATGTGCCCTACCGGCTCGCGGATCACGCGGATCTCATCGCCGATCCACGGAATACGATCTCCTTTGACGATCGTGCCCACGCGATCTCACTCGATCGCGCCGATCGAATCGGCGCCGATGGCCGATTGGTCCACGACGCCAACGGCCAGGTCGTACATGTCACGCTCGCCGAGAAGCTTCTGATCCCGGTCCTTTCGAAACTCTCGGCATTCGTCCCCGACGGCGGCATCTGGATGAATACCCAGCGTCCAGAGTGGAACGATGCCAACAACGCCCTCGCCGGCTTCGGCCTTTCGATGGTGACCGCGTGTTACCTCCGCCGACACCTCGTCGTCCTCAAGTCCCTCTTCTCCAATCACCGGGGCGACCTCCGGATCACCGACCGAGTCGCAGACTGGATGCGCGAGGTGACCGGCATCCTCGATGAACATCGATCACTGCTCGATGATCCATCGCTCGGCGATCGGCAGCGCCGCACGATTCTCGACGGTCTCGGCGGTGCGTTCGAGACCTATCGCCATCGGCTCGCGTCCACGGCATCTGCGGACTCCTGCGGCGGATCGCGGGCGGTCTCGCTCTGCGACATCGCGATCACTTGGCTTGATCATGCCATCAAGGCAAACCGGCGGGAAGACGGGCTCTACCACGGTTACAACCTTGTCGCCTTCGACCAAGACACCGCCACGGTCCACCATCTCCCCGAGATGCTCGAAGGACAGGTCGCGGTTCTTTCCTCGGGGGCGCTCGATTCCTCCGAATCTGCCGATTTGCTTGAGCGGCTCTTCCGGTCATCGCTGCATCGGACCGACCACGACACCTTCCTGCTCTATCCGGTTCGCCACATCCCCCCACTCTGCGACAAGGGTGTCCTGGACCCCGAGGATCTCAAGGCGAATTTGCTCTTGGCCGGACTCGTACGATCCGGAGACACCCGCCTGATCGAGACCGATGGCGCTGGAACCGTTCGCTTCGCGACGCCGCTCCGAAATCGGCGCGACGTCGCCGCCGTGCTCGACGAACTCGAGACCGAGCCGTCGTTCGCCGGTCCGGCAGACGCTCATCGAACCGAGACGATCGAACTCTACGAACGAATCTTCGACCATCACCGGTTCACCGGCCGATCCGGAGGCATGTACGGCTACGAGGGAATCGGCTGCACCTACTGGCACATGGTCTCCAAACTCCTGGTTGCCGCAGGCGAATGCGTTGAGCACGCCGAAGATGCCGATGACCCCGCAGAACTGGTCGAGCGTCTTCATCTTTCGTACCACCGCATCCGCGACGGGCTGGGATTCCGGCGATCCGCGGCTCGTTTCGGCGCCCTTCCGATCGATGCCTACTCGCATACCCCCGGTGATCGCGGCGCCCAGCAACCGGGAATGACGGGACAAGTAAAGGAGGAACTCATCACCCGGCGAATGGAACTTGGCCTTCGATTCGATTCTGGCAAAATCCGATTCGCTCCCAGCCTGCTCCTTGATGAAGAGTGGCGCACGGACGACGGAGACTGGTCGATCCCCGCCGGAGATCGAGTGCCCGCCCGACGCGTCTCGATTCCGGCCCCCGGGCTCGGATTCCAGATGTGCGGCGTCCCGGTCGTCTATCAACGAGGTGATGGCCTCACCCGCATCCACCTGACCGATCAGGCGGGAAGCACTACGATCATCGAGGGCGACACGATCGACGCCGAGACCGCACGCGGGATCTTCGAACGCGATGGCAGCATCTCGATGATTACGGTCGACGTCTCCTCGCTCTGAAGAATCTAGAGGACGAAACCGATCCGAGCGACCACCGTGGAAGGAAACCCCGGCGGCTGCCCGATGACCAGAGACCTCCAGAGACCTCCAGAGACCTCCAGAGATTTAGACCCGTGGCCTTCCCGATCCGCGTTCAAGTCGTGTTGTCCGGATCGCCCGAAGCCGATACGGGCTCGAGCTCCTCTGCTCTTGAGACCGCGCACACGCCGGCGACGGTTCGACGACTCCGCCATCTCGGTCGAAACATCAACCATCGCGGTCTGTACAAACCCTTGCCTAGGCGCCCCAGGCACGACATCGCCTCTCTGAAAGTGATGACGCCCGATCCTGCTGCGAATCGGACGCCATCGACGATCGAGGATGCGATGCGAGCGGAGGGGCCGGAAACCTCTGGAGAACCGGGCTCGCTCGAAAGACCCGCGGAAGAACCGCCACCGGTTCCCCGATCGGAGAGAGAGATAACTGGTTTGGTGAATTGGGTCGCGGATCCGCTTCGTCACCAGGCTTGGTGAGGGTTTGATCAGATGCAACGATTCTCAGGACATTCAAGAATGTCCCGTGCGTTCCACCGTTCTTCGCGATCAGCTTGGAAGACGTCTCCATTGCCCCTGGAACAACGTCCGACCTTTCATCAAAAGGCTCTTTGAGAGTCTGACGTCCAACGTATACGAGCTCATCAACCGTTGGGTTTCCTAGAATCCCAATGTTTGCCTACCCAATTATCGTGACGGCCATTACCACGGCGAGCAACCATTGCACGCCCCCGAACAGCCCTCCGAGCACGATCGCCGTGATCGCGTGTCCTCTACCGACGCCGGTTGGACGAGCCTTCTGAAGCCCCAGGACTCCAGAAATGACCGCCGCGGGCCCGAGAAGGAGCCCCAGCACCGGGAGAAGGCTGAATACGCCGAAGTAGTAACCGAGTAACGCCGGCATGTTCTTCGCGGGGATGACATGATCCATGACGCTTGGTTTCGACGGCGGCGGCATTCGCAATCCAATCCACCGCATCGAGCGAGGTCGGTGGAGCGGACGCATGCGTTTCTGCATTCATCGAGTCGAGGTCGGAGGTTGTTTCCCCCGCCTTGCCTCGAGCATTTCGATGGTCGTGGTCTGGCTGCTCCATGTTCACCGGGATTTTCCCCTAATCAGGCCGCGTCCCGACGGCTCGCACTCGCCAGCGTGCCGGCCAGTGCCATCCCGATCATGCTCGCAATGAAGAGAACCACGATGGTACCCACCGTGCGAAGCAGAATCTCCTCGTGGTCCACATGCAGCCAGATCGCGATCACACCAATCGCGGTGCCACCGACGATGCACAGCCAGGAGGCAAGCCAGCAGATCTTCGCGAGAAGGATGTGGAGTGATCGTCCGGCAATCGAATTCACCAGTAAGCCCAACAGACTCCCAAAAAGCAGGAGTCCGATCGTGGACATCATCCTGGCCGCGAGGTCGGTGTTCGCGTCACTCCAAATCAAGACGATCAACATGATGGTGACCGCGACCAGCGACATGACGCACATGGTCACCAAGACAAGATTGAACGAATGGAGAGCGCCGCTCTTTTTGGGCGGATTGGCGGTGGCGAGTTCAGGCATTGGACCCCTTTAGCTCTAAAAGAAGATCAAAGGTGATGAGAACGACCGTGAAGCAACGTCGACCACGACAGCGATGTGGGCAACGGAGCATACCGCATCCATCCGCTCATCGAGGCCCATGACGATCCCGCGACCGGATTGGTCGCTACGGCGACTGAGAGTCGGGCGGCGGGAGAAGCCATCGATCGAACCAGGCCTTCGCCCGCTCCGAGGAGCGAGTCGCATCATCCCCCGCGAAGCCGTGCCCCGCGTTTTCGTAGATCTCAAGTTCGGCGGGGACGTCGGCCTTCTCCAGAGCGTTGAGCATCATCCGGCTTCCAAGGAGTGGAACCAGTTGGTCGGCCGTCCCGTGCTGAATCAACACGGGCGCATCGCCTGTATCGACATGCCGGATCGGAGAAACCTCGTGCGCGAGTTCCGGGTCGAAGTCGAGGGCCGGAAAAGAGTCGCTGGGACCCACGATCCGAACCATGTCCACCGGTGGATACCAGACCACCACCGCGGCGACCGGCGCTGCGATCTCCTTCGTCTCATCCGAATCCCGTCGGGAGGCGCGGAGTTCTGGGGTCGCTTCCTCGCCTCCGAGCATCGCCAGATACAAGGAGAGATGTCCGCCAGCACTGAATCCGAAGGCGCCGATTCGTTCCGGATCGAGGCCCCTTTCCGGTGCCGTCTCACGAAGGTGCCACAACGCTTTTCGCACGTGACTCGCCGCATCCGGGACTTTGTACCGAGGGGAACTGCCGTGCCTGACGATCGCGACGTGGTAGCCGTCGGCGAGAAGATCGTGGAGCAGTGACATTCCATTCCATTCCGGAACCATCGCCAATTCCGGCGGAAACCAGACGGAATTCCATCCACCGCTCACCACGAAGATGACGGTGGCCCCGTTGGCCTTCGCCACCGGAACAAGCAGGTCATAGGTGAGCGCGAGCGCATCGACGCGACCGCAAACAACATCGGGAACGACCGTTCCGACTGGCGGCGCGTCCTCACCTCGCGTCGCAGCGGCGATAACGCGCGGGGGGACGCACACCAAGACGAACAAAAATAGGGCCGTGAACGGCAGGGTCCATCGCTTCTCCATCCGATCAATTCTCCCGGTTCTCGATCAATGCGGAATCGACGATTCGGCCGTCGATGAGAATAGACAACGCGAGGTCATCTTGTGTTCCCGCCTCTTCATCCTGACCACTGGAACGAATCGTAGCCAGAACCGTCTCCGAACCTTGTCCGATCTCTTCGGAAGCTGCGAACTCCAAGGTCAGGGGATGGCCCCAGGGATCGATGAGTAGGTTCGGATCGAGACTCTCCAGCAGCCTCCCCGACGCACGCAGTGGACTGGTCCGATCCTCAGGTTTGATCTCATCCCAAATCGGAATCAATTGGGCTGCGATCTGTCGCGCGATGATCTCGATCGACTTCCGACCCGTCTGGCTCTTATCCGCTTGCATTGGATTACCACCTCTGCGATGGGTGACGAGTTCGAAGCGCCCCGCGATGACCTCCGGCGGATAGATGTTGTTGGTTCGATCGGCATCTGCGAGTTCGCGGTAGGGATCGAGGCGAACACGGACGATCGGCTGTGGACCGATGAACATCTTCGTGGCCACGGACGGATCCTGTTTCCAGAGTTCCACCGGGAGCATCACTTCCTCCTTCGTGCCATCGGCGAAGACAATCTCGAGAGGAAGCGGCATGACGACGCCACCATGATTCCGGAACCGGACGATGGAGAAGTGCAGCGGTTCTGCCGCCACGGTGTCGAAGACCTCGCGATCGTCATCCTCCAACTTCATCATGAATTTCTCGAACGAACGGCGGTCATCCTCCGTCACCTCGAGCTCCTCGAATCGGCTGTAGAAATCGAGAAGTTCTGGATATCGCTCCGAGCGACGGGGGAGATCCGCATTCCGCGACGTAGAACGGCTGGGAAGTTCCGCCTCCCGCTCGGCCAAGAGCATGGGCTTTCGAATGGAAGGATCGCGGGGCTCGACGGTGTAGTCGAAGATCCGTTCCACCTCGACGTCGACATGTTTGGTCGAATAGAACCAGCCCCGCCAGAACCAGTCGAGATCGACGCCACTCGCATCGTCCATCGTGCGGAAGAAATCACCCGGCTCGGGCGAGCGGAACGCCCATCGACGGCAGTATTCCTTGAACGCATGGTCGAAGAGTTCACGCCCGAGCACGGTCTCCCGAAGCACGTTCAATGCCGTCGCCGGCTTTGCATAGGCATTGTTGCCTTTCTGAATGATCGACTCACCGTGCGTCATGATCGGCCGCTGCCGTTCGCTGATCATGTACGAGACGATGTCCTGAGCTTCGCCACGACGACCGGAGTGATCCGGCTCCCATTCCTCGGTGGCAAGGAATTGCACAAAGGTATTCATTCCCTCATCCATCCAGGTCCACTGTCGTTCGTCGCTATTGATGATCATCGGGAACCAGTTGTGGCCCACCTCATGGATCACCACGCCGATCAAGCCCCACTTGGTGCGTTCCGAGTACGTCCCGTCCTCCTCCGGGCGGGGACCGTTGAAACAAATCATCGGGTACTCCATGCCCCCCACCGGTCCGTTCACGCTGATCGCGACAGGGTACGGATACGGCACGGTGTACTTCGAGTACACCTCGATGGTCTGCGCCACGGCCTGCGTCGAATATCGGCTCCAGAGCGGCTCACCCTCGTTCGGGAAGAAGCTCATGGCCATGGTGATCTTGCCTTGGGTCTCTGGAACCTCGACACCCCAGGCATCCCAGGCAAACTTCGGACTTGCCGCCCAGGCCACATCCCGGACGCGGGCCGCATGGAATCGCCAGGTGCGTTCGCCACGTTTCCCGGAGAGAAGTACCTCGTGATCCCGATCCTCGTTTTCCTGCGCCTCTTCCGGCGTGATGACGAACATGGGCCGATCCGCGGTGCGTGCTTCCTCCAGACGAGCCCGTTGGACATCCGTCAGGACCTCGTCCTGATTGAGCAGTTCGCCACTGGCCGCGACCACGAACGTTTCCGGAACGGTGATCGCCAAATCGTAGTCTCCGAATTCCAGGGCAAACTCACTCTCGCCCTGAAACTGCTTGTTCTGCCACCCGTCTCCGTCCGTGTACGGCGCCATGCGCGGGAACCACTGTGCGATCTCGTAGATCGCGTTGTCATCGTCATCGAACCACTCGTAACCGGAGCGAGCCCGCATCGTGGTACTCGGCACAACGGCGCTGTTCCAGTCGATGGCGAATTGAATTGAGGCTCCAGCCAGCAAGGCCGCCGGAAGGTCGATACGCATCATCGTCCCGTTGATCACGTGTTCGAGCGGCGTTCCGTCGGAGAGTGCGACTCTGGTGATGTCCACGCCTCCTTCAAACTCCCGTTGCTCCAACTTCTGGCGCATCCATCGAGTCGATTGCTCTCGACGCAGGTCAGTCGCCGTGTCGCCGAGGCGGCTGATCGAATCGCTGCGAAATCGATTCTGATCGAGTTGCACCCAGAGATACGTGAGGTCGTGCGGGCTCTGATTGAAATAGGTGACCGTCTGTTCGCCTTCGAGACGGTGCTGCTCGGTATCCAGCCTCACCGCGATGTCGTAGTCAACCTTCTGCTGCCAGTAGTCGGGCCCGGGCGCGCCGGACGCAAGCCGAACTTCATTGGGCGTCGGAAGGAGATCGTCGATCTGACGAAATGGATCGATCTCATCTTTCCAAGTGGGCGCTTCAAGCCACGGGTCATCGTGGAGCTCCCACTGCTCGTAGTGCGAAGGAAAGAGCGAAGGCGGATGGGCCGAGACGGCAACCGTGGGCATCACGATGCCCACCAGCGCCAAGAAGCAAATGCCCACGACCGATCGAATCTGGTTCTGTCTCATACGTCGAGTGTAGATCCAACATTAAATCAAGATCGAATCCCGCACTTTCGAAGGCCAATCCAAGGTCGAGAATCCCGTTTCGGGGTGATTTCGGCGAGAATCCCAGCTCATGGACGTCTCACCGACACAACCCCGTTCCTTGATGCAAGGACGCCATCTCCGGGTGCTGGGAGTACCGATGGACATCGGCGGAGCGGGCCCTGGCGCCGCCGGAGGCCCGGAGGCCATCCGGAAGGCTGGGCTCTTGAAGACGCTCGGACCGGCCAGCGTCGACCTTGGCGACGTCGAGGTCGAACCGCTCGACGTTTCGCTGGAGATCGTGCGCGGCCCGGACCCAGAAAGCAGACGACCGGAGTGGCCGCTGATCCGCAACGTCTGTGCGACGCTCGGCGAACAAGTCGAGTCGATTGTGGCGGCGGGCCATCTTCCGATCGTCTTGGGCGGGGATCACGCGCTCGCGGTCGGTTCCATGGCGGGCGTCGCTCGGGCATTCAGGGAGTCCGGACGACCAGTGCCCGGTCTGATCTGGTTCGACGCGCACGGCGATCTCAACACGCCGGACACTTCGCCAAGTGGAAATCCTCATGGCATGCCTGCGGCCGCCCTGCTCGGCTACGGCGTTCCGCCATTCGACGATGTGATCGGATCACACGGCTACTTCGACCGGGCGCGGACCGCCTTCGTCGGCTGTCGCGATCTAGATGACGGTGAGACAACTCGCTTCAACGACGCCGGGCCGCATCTCTTCGATGGCGCTGTTTTTCGTCATGAGACCCCTGAGGACCTTGCGGATCGAATACTCCATCAAGTGGCGCCGGATGGTGCACCGTTCGCACTTTCCTTCGACATCGACGTGCTCGACCCGGTGTATGCCCCAGGGGTAAACCTCCCGGTAAACGATGGGCTCGACCCCGACACCGTCCGCCGTGTGCTGCGGCGATTCGCAGAACACGGAGGCATGATCGCCCTGGACGTCGTGGAAGTTGATCCCACCAGCGACCTTCAGGGAATCACCGCCGAGCTGGCCGTCGAGTTCGCGGGCATCGCGACCGGCGCACCGATCATGCCCGCTTGAGCCGGTTGCCTTTGAGACACCAAAAGGGGCGATTCGACCGATGCCGGCGAACAGCGGCGGCGCAGTTCCCGGAATCGGCGGCCTTGCCGGCCTGGCGATGGGTGCCGCGGGGATGCGTCGCAAGCG
>CALFOM010000094.1 GCA_937919685.1 uncultured Phycisphaera sp. | reverse complement strand
TCAGTTGACGACCGGGACGATCGAGTCGGCCCACATTTCATAGGCGGCTGGTGTCAGATGTAGGAAGTCGGGCATCATCGTCTTCGAGATCGTTCCGTCGGGCTGCATGAACCGATCGCCCAGCGCGTGAATCATGAGTCTGGGGGATCGGCCAGCCTTTTTGGCCGCCGTATTCTCTTCCGCGACCATGGCGCGAAGCGCCTGGTTGATCTGGCAGATATCGCCCCGCATCGAGTTGATTCGCTCCCCGCGGGGAAAGATCTCGAGGATGTGAACGGTGGCGTCAGGGCACTGCTCGGCCAGCGTCTTCGCAACCTCCGCCATGCCCGCCAGCGTCTCTTCCGCATTGCTCGTGCCGTGGCCCAAGTTGTTGGTGCCGATGAGTAGGACCACGTGCTTCGCCTTGAGGCGGGTGAGGGGGGCCTGTTCGAGTCGCCACAACACGTTCTCGGTGCGGTCGCCGGAGTTGCCGAGGTTCAGCGCGCCGAGCGGGGCGATGTGCTGCTCCCAAACGGGCTTGCCCGGACCTTCCCACGCCTGGGTGATTGAGTCACCGACGAAGAGGACATCGCAAGGCGCGGATTCGCGGGCTCGTCGGAGAAGTTCGGTCTCCCGATCGATGGCCCACTTATCAGTTCTCGCAGCGGGCACTTGTGAACTTGGTGGCGTGGCGGCCGGCTTCGCACCGTCCTGCGGCGAGGCGTTCGGATTCAGGAAAAGCGTGCAGGACGCCACGGCGAGAACGGTGAGGGTGTGAAGGATCATGGTTGGATTGTTCACCCAATGCCCCGACGGCGTCAAATCATGTCGACCCAATACCCGCTTCTGAATACGAGCCTCGCCCTTTGAGCTTCGGAATTTCAGCGGTCCGGCGATTCGTCGGTTGGCGAAGGAAAGCACCGAGGCTCGGGTCATTCCCCAGAGAATCGCAGCATCCCGTACCCTCGATTGATGCCCCCAGCTTCCCACCAACAGGATGAACACCGCAGGCACTCGGTTGCCTGCTTCAACGCCGCGTGGGAACTCATGGAGCGTACGGATCGATCAGGTAATGGAGCGACTGCAGGAGAGTCTCGGCGGCAGTAACTGACGATTTGGCATTCTTCTAATCGAAGGCCGCGTCGCACATTCTCTGCGACGCAGATTTTCGTGATGGCGTTTCAATACCATGGCCGGCGTCTACGGTGCCCCACTGGAGTCTTCCATGAATTTTCGATTCAACATCCTCTTCGTCGGCCTTCTGCTCTCTATCTTTGGGCTCTGGGGGTGCCGCGGGACGCCAGAAGCGGTCGATCCGCTTCCCTCTTGGGGTGCCACCGCGCCTCGGGCCGCGGTGCTGCAGTTCGTCAATCGGGTTACTGATCCGAACGGTCCGCATTTCGTCGTCGAAGCCGATCGCATCGCAGTGTTCGACAACGACGGCACGCTGTGGTCGGAGAATCCGATCTACTTTCAATTCGATTTTGCGGTGGAGCTCGCGCGTCAAGCAGTGATCGAAAATCCCGTACTCGCCACGCGTGAGCCGTTCCGAACCGCGGTCAGCGGAGAACCGGTCGAGTTTCTCGAGAACGGGGCCCATGACCTGATGGAACTTCTGCTTGTGACGCATTCGGGAACCACCACCACGGCGTTCGCGGCGGCCGCGGAAGCGTGGCTTCGGGACGCAGAACATCCGGTCACGGGCCGGTCCTATCCGTCGATGATTTATCAGCCGATGATCGAACTCCTCCGGTATCTCGAGGCGAACGGTTTTTCCACTTGGATCGTCTCCGGTGGGGGCGTCGATTTCATGCGGGTCTTCGCGGAGGAGACCTACGGCATTCCGCCGGAACGGGTGATCGGATCCGAGGTCGAACTTGCGTATGAGATCGGGCCCGGCGGTGGCGTGCTGATCCGCGAGCCGAAGTTTTTTTCCTTGAACGACGGTCCGTCCAAGGTGATTGGGATCCATCGCAGAATTGGTCGACGTCCTATTGCCGCTTTTGGAAATTCCGATGGCGATCTGGAGATGCTGGAATGGACGGCGGCGGGGGACGGTCCGAGCTTCTGCATGTTCATTCACCACACCGACGCGCACCGGGAATGGGCGTACGATCGTTCGTCAAAAATCGGGCGACTTGATCACGGGCTCGATCGGGCGTCGGAAGAAGGATGGACGATCATGGATATGAAGAGAGATTGGACGACAGTGTTCCCCCCTTTGGACTGACTGAATCCAAGGACATGACGGCCGGGTGCTTTGCACGCGAGGATTGATGGGAGTGGACCGAATCCAAAGAATCGTCGGGCGTTGAGGCGTTGCGGCCTTGGTCGCCACCGCAACGGGATGGGGCAGGCTCATGCGAGATCCCGTGCCGCGGGAGTTCATCGGGGAGGCGCCGCCTTTGGGCCTGAAGAACTGGCCGCTCGCTGACGAGTATTCGCGATCTCTTCACGCGGCAGACGAGCGAGTGTGAAAGGCAAGAGATCGACCGGCGTACTCTCGGCCGAAGTCGGCCCTGATCGCTCGGGAGGCGGCTTGTTGAGTCGATCGTCGTCGCTCGCCGCGTCCATTCCTTGGCCGCGCTTGAGATCAAGCCACGTGGGCGGAATCCGGGGTTTGGTCCCTCCGGGATCGTCCACATGTTCGGGGGACGTCCAGCGCGGCTGGAACTCGGCGAATACTGCCGTCTTCGGAAGTCTCTTCCGCGTGCTGGATCTTCGGGATTCCTCATGCGGGCGTTTGTTGTATCGAACCCGTGGAACGACTACCATGCGACGTTCGGTTCCAGTAACTGGTTCGACCGGCATCGCGATCGCGATCCGAATTCCCGTTCCGTCGCGATCCGAACTTCTTCTCAGCGGCGGCCTCGATCGGAACCAGCCTCGCCAATTCACGACTCGCTCGGCCAGTCGGCACCGCACCCGACCAAGAGTGGTTTTTAGGTGGCGCGGCGTCACCAGCCATCGATTGATCCACTCTCCTCATGTCCCAGTTCACCATTCACCTTCCGTCCTTTCTCCCGATTGGACATCGCGAGCTTGATCTTCGTTCGGGATCAAGCGGTTCCTTCAAGGCCGACATTCTTTCCGGCATGACCGTGGCGCTGGCATTGGTTCCCGAAGCAGTGGCGTTTGCGTTTCTCGCAGGCGTCCCGCCGCTGGTGGGCCTTTATGCCGCGTTCATCATCTGTCTCATCACGTCGGTGCTCGGCGGGCGACCAGGGATGATCTCGGGCGCCACCGGTGCGATGGGCGTGGTGGTCGTATCGCTGGTCGCGAAATACGGGATCGGTTTTCTCTTTCCCGCGGTGGTGCTCTGCGGACTGATTCAGGTCACGGTCGGTCTCTTGAAGATGGGCAAGTTCATTCGGATCGTTCCGCATCCGGTGATTCTTGGTTTCGTCAACGGTCTGGCGGTGGTGATCCTGATGGCTCAGTTTGGGAGTTTCAAGACGCTCGACGCTGAGGGGACGATGGCATTTCTTTCCGGGACGCGGCTCTGGCTGATGCTCGGCATGGTTCTGGCGACGATGGCCATCATCGCGTTTCTCCCTCGCCTCACCAAGGCGGTCCCATCATCGTTGGCGGCGATACTCCTGGTTTCGCTGGTCGCGTTCTTCGTCAACGGTTGGGGCGTTGAAGGCAAGGAGTCGACCGACTCGGCTCGGCCGATGCTCACGGTGGGCGACATGCTCGTAGACAGCACCCGGGCTGCAGCGGTAAAAAAAGCGCAACGCGAGAAAGAAATGGCGATGCTCAGCGTGGCACAGGCCGGTCTTCCCGTGGGGATCGAGGCTGTCCCGAATGCTCAAGTCCCGATGGCGTCCCTGACTCCGGCCGAGAGTGCGGCGGCGATCGCTTCGGTCGACATTTCCGCAGTGGGAATCGCGGGTGGTCTGCCGCGGCCAGCCTGGTGGGACTTCGAGCTGCCGCCCCTGAACTTGTCGACCTTGTGGATCATCCTTCCCTATTCGTTGATTCTCGCGGGCGTCGGCCTCATCGAGTCGTTGATGACATTGACGCTCATCGACGAGCTCACCGAGACCCGAGGCAACGGTAACCGCGAGTGCGTGGGCCAAGGCGTGGCCAATGTCGCCTGCGGCCTGTTCGGTGGCATGGGGGGGTGTGCCATGATTGGCCAGTCGTTGATCAACGTGAAGTCGGGCGGCCGGGGACGGCTCTCGGGGGTGAGTGCGGCGTTGACATTACTCCTCTTCATCCTCTTCCTCTCGCCTTGGATCGAAGCGGTACCGATGGCGGCACTGGTCGGGGTGATGTTCATGGTCGTGATCGGGACCTTTGAATGGACCACGCTCCAGACCTGGCGGCGGATTCCACTTCCTGAAGTGTTCATCATGCTCGTGGTGGCGGTCTACACGGTCGTGATGCACGACCTCGCCACCGCGGTGATCCTCGGAGTCGCATTGTCGGCGCTGGTCTTCGCCTGGAACAAGAGCAAGCACCTCATCGCGGACATATCGACCGACGAGTCGGATCAGAAGGTCTACCAATTACACGGTGTTCTCTTCTTCGGCACGGTGACGCGTTTTCGCGATCTCTTCACGCCGCAAGATGATCCGCAGGAGATCGTGATCGACTTCTACTTCAGTCGGGTCTACGACCAGTCTGGGCTCGAAGCGATCAATAATCTCGCGGAGCGATATCAGGCACTTGGAAAACGGCTGCATCTCCGGCATCTCAGTGAGGATTGTCGCCGCCTGCTCGATCGCGCCGGAGATCTCGTGGAAGTCGACATCAGCGAGGATCCGCACTATCACGTGCTCGCCGATCGCATACCACCAATCCGGCCTCGATGACTTCGGTGATCTCGGTGAACGGCTCCCGCGGAATCTGGGGGAGCCGACTGAGTGCAGACCGTGCGTGAGTCGGCGTGCCCACGCCGAACCTTCGCGGAGATCTTGGCGGCGACCTCGGCAGTATGATCTTGGAGTCTCCGGATGCTCCACGATCTCGACGTTGACATTCCATGAATCCTGCGAAACCACTGGCTGAATTCATCGGCACCTTCGTCCTTGCCTTGACGATCGGGATGGCTGGTCTCGATCCAGGATCGGCCGGCCGCCTGGCACCCGTGGTGATCGCGGTGGTGCTCACCATCATGATTCTGTGTTTCGCCCGGGTCTCTGGTTCCCACTTTAATCCGGTGGTCACCCTCGCCCTCACCCTTCGTGGAGATCTTCGGTGGCGGGAGGCCGGTCCCTACATGATCGTTCAGGTCGTCGCGGCGACGGCGGGCGGATTTCTGGTGATCGCGATCAAGGATGCGATGTCGGGGGAGGAGCTCGTGGTGACGCCGATCGAACTTGTGATCGTGCCGACCATGCTGTTCGAGACCTTCTTCACCTTCGCGCTGGTTTTCGTCACTTTCCTCATCACCCCTCTCGGCGGCTACCCGAAGCATCGGCTGCTTCACCTCGCGATCGGCGTGACGGTGCTGGTGGGGGCCTACGTCGCAGGGCCGGTATCCGGTGCCGCGTTCAATCCAGCGGTGACCTTTGGGTTGGGGGTGATGGGAATCTTGAATGTAACGGACGCGTGGGTCCATTTTGCGGGGCAACTCGCAGGCGGGATGCTCGGGGTTGCGGTGGCAGCATTTACGGTCAACCGAAATTCCAGAAGCATCGAATCCTAAAAAATCGAATCGTAAAAAGAAGATTGATCTTGTGCTCGATCAAGACATCCGGAACGGACGGTCTTCCTCGTGGCTCTGGCGGATCTGTCGAAGCGGACATCAGTGGGTCGATCGCATTGCGGGGAGCCGTCGATGGCGATCTAGAGTTGCTCGTGTGGATAGACCCCAGGGACCGGCTTCGATTCACAAGCGGCCTTGTATTCGAGTATTTTGCATCCGATGAATACGAACCCTCCCGGCCCCATCACCAATCGCCTCGATCGAATTCGTCGCGGAGATGATCCCCAGCTGATCGCTCGCATGGCGAGCGGTTGGGCGATTCTTGGGAATCAGCAGCCGGATGGGATCAACGGTTGCTGCATGCTCTTGCCGGACCCGGTAGTCCCGTCGATCAATGATCTGAACGAGCGGGATCGATCCGCGTTCATGACCGATTTCATCCGCCTCGGTGACGCGGTTCTCGCGGCGACCGGTGCAGAACGGATCAACTATCTGATTCTCTGCAACCAAGTTCCGGAGCTGCATGGCCATGCCATTCCTCGATTCAACACGGAAGACTCCGACGCCCGGCGGCTCGGTCCATTCGAAGCCTACGACTTCGCGGGCGCGCGAAGGGCTGATGCGGAGGGTCGGGACGCGGAGTTGATCCGACAACTTCGCGCGGAACTCGCTGACGCAACGCACCCGCGAGCATGAATTCATGCGTGATCGAAACTCCACAGTTCGAATGGCGAGCTCGGAGGGTGATGCCTGATGTCCGAACCGACGGCGACCGCCATCAAGCAGATCGTCGATGACGATGTGGATGACCAGCTCGATCGAGAGATTCGAGATCTGCTCTCCACGTGTTTCGTGAAACCGGGCGATGAGGTTTTTCGAGAGAGACGCTACTTCACGGAGATGCCGAGTCGACGATGGCTGCTGCGGAGCGATGGCCGTCTGGTGGCTCATGTCGCGGCGCACGAACGGACCATCGAAGGCGGGATGCGGATGCTCGGAATCGCCGAAGTCTGCGTCCTCCCGACCCATCGCGGTCGAGGTCTGGCACGGGCGTTGTTGGCGACCGTCCACGAGTGGGGGATCGGTGCGGGATTCGACTTCGCGACGCTCTTTGGTCGTCGGGAGATATACGTTTCGAGCGGATATCAAACGTGTCCAGCGGGGGTGATGGTGCGGGATGGTGGTTCCGAGTCGGTCTTCCGACCAGCCGGCGACCTTCTGATCCACAGGCTCGGGGTATTGAACTGGCCGAAGCGCGTCGTTGACCTCCGCGGCCCCGTGTTTTGAGGATCAGAATCGGGTCCTCGTTCGCGGGCCCTAGCGTCGCGTATGGCTGGCCGTTGCGGCGTGGTAGTCTGCTCTCACCTCTTGAAAGGAGTCAATGATGAATCGACCGATCACGCTCGCCGTGGCGGGCCTCGCCGCTGGAATCTCCGCGATGACATTCGCGGCTCCACCGACCGCCGACGAGATCAAAGCCAAGACCGATGCCGCGATGACCTACTACCGGTCACAGGGCGAGAAATTCTCGCTCGAGGATCCAGGTTTTCACGCCGTCCTTGATGCCCAACTCAACGGCGTCGACCCCACGGAATGCGACATCGAAGTCATCCGCGGCATGCAGATGCTCTGGGCCTACTCGCCCAACGCGAAGCCGATCTGGATCGGCCGGATCGTCGAGATCGGTCAGGGCGACGAATGGCTCGATGCCAGTCTCATGCTCGCGAGCATGGGGGAGAACGACCAGGCCCTCGCGATCGCCACGCCGCACGGCTTCGCCGAAGTGCCGGATGACCGGCTCGGTGAAGTGCTGCAGGCGCTCGGGCAACTCGAAACCGAACAACTCATTCCGATGCAGATCGAACTCGTTGGACTCGTCGATCGAATGCCAACCGATGATCCGATGAGCCTGATGCAAGGCTGGCGGGGTTACCCCGAATTGCTTGGCAAGGCGGAGGTTGACGCCGACACTCGCCGCAAGATTCACGGCCGCGTCGTCGATGGCATGAAAAAGAGCGTTGCGGCGCTTCGGGAAGAGGCGAAGTCGGCTCCGGAATCCATAGTTGGTGTTACTCTTCAGATGACGGCGGACCGCATGAACAGCACGATCGCCTTCCTGGACGGCCCAGCGGGCCGTGGGGAACTCATCGGTTATCCGGCGCCCAAGGTTGATTTCCTGTGGAACAGCACCGGCACCGCGATGACTAGCCTCAGCGACCTCAAGGGCAAGGTCGTGGTCCTCGACTTCTGGGCGACGTGGTGCGGTCCCTGTGTCGGATCGTTCCCACAGGTCAAGGAGTTGGTCGAGTACTTCGACGGCTACGACGTCGTCGTGCTCGGGGTCACCAGCGAACAGGGCAACGTGATCTTCCGCGACGAACGCGGCAAGAAGAATGCGGAAAACTTCGAGCAGGAGTGCGAGATGATGACCGACTATGTGAAGGCGATGGAGGTCACTTGGCCAATCGCCTTCAGCACGCAGGAGGTCTTCAACCCCGACTTCGGCATCCGGGGCATTCCCCACGTCGCGATCATCGCGCCCGACGGCAAGGTCGCCTACAACGGCTTGCATCCCGCAAACCCGCTCGAAGGCAAGGTCGAGAAGATCAATGGCCTCCTCAAGAAGGCTGGCCTGAAGCACCCGCCATCAGTCGAAGAGAAGAAGGCGACCGAGAAGGGCTGAGCACCTCGGCGATTTTTCAAGATCCAGAACGCGACCCCGGCTTCGGCCGGGGTCGTTTCGATCTGGCGGGATGCGGCGAGGCGTCGCGTTCCGTCGGCGACCGAGATTCGTCGTCGAATCAAAGAAGGATCTAGACTTCATTTCGATCATGTCTCGTTCACGTTTCGTCGGAGAGTCCACATGTCACGCCCTGCCTTCCCGCTTTTTTTCTCAGCTCTGATCATGGCGGCCTTGATCGGCGTGTGGCCGGAGCATGCCGTCATCGCCGACGAAAAAATCGGGATCCTCGAGTCGTTCGACTCGAACTATTTCGGCGAATGGCGGATCGACGGAAAGACGTACGTCCTCGAAGAAGGTGCGAACATTCCGGTCGCCGGTCCGTCGCCACCGGTCGGGGCGGAGTCGCCGGTTGCCGGGCACTTGGTGAGGATCAAGTACGACGTGCGAGACGGAATTCGTTACGTCACTTGGATGCAGCTCCTGGGCGTCGGGCCGGAATCAGTCCAAGACGGGCCGTACCTGATTTGGAAGGACGCCGATACCGCGACCATGATCACGGTGGTGGATGGCGAGGTGATTCGAA
The DNA here is from genome assembly GCA_937919685.1 of uncultured Phycisphaera sp. Lineage (GTDB taxonomy): Bacteria > Planctomycetota > Phycisphaerae > Phycisphaerales > SM1A02 > UBA12014. The sequence continues at coordinate 7,366 of CALFOM010000094.1, read as the reverse complement.
CCGAGCACGATGAACTCTCCGACGGTGATGAACTCCCGACGCCGAGTCGAACCGTCCCCGTGATCAAGGTGGATCCGGCGACGGTGGCCCCCTCGGCATCGTGGCCCGATGCGGCGAGGATCCTCGCGGTGAGCGACCTCGAAGGAAACCGTGGGACTTTTCTTGCGTTCCTGAGAGGCAACGGCGTCGTGAACGAGGCAGGGGAATGGACCTGGGGCGATGGCCACCTGGTGCTCAACGGCGACATCGTTGATCGCGGCGACCAAGTGACGGAATTGCTCTGGTTGATTCGTCGGCTTGAACGCGACGCTGAACTGGCCGGAGGACGAGTTCATTACGTGCTGGGGAACCACGAGTCGATGGTGATGGCCGGAGATCTTCGTTACATCCACCCGAAGTACCGATTCAGCACCGATCGGATCGGCGCGTCCTACGACGAGCTTCATGGCCCGAACAGCGAGCTCGGTCGATGGTTGCGGAATCACAACAGCGTGATTCGGGTCGGCCCGTTCCTCTTCGTACATGCGGGTTACTCGCCCGAACTCGACCGGCTCGGACTGGAACTCGACGAGGTCAATCGGATGATCCGCGTCGGACTCGGACCCCCAGCCTGGCCCGCGGCGGCGAAGGCCGATCTTCGCAACGGTCTCATCTGGCATCAGCAGGGGCCACATTGGTATCGGGGGTATTTCCCGCGGCATGCCGAGGATTGGGGTGGTCGTCCAAGCGAGGAAGCGATCGCGTCGATTCTGAATCGGCATGGTGCACGGCACATCGTGGTGGGGCATACCGTGGTGGACGAAGTCGGTTGGATCGATGGACGCCCGGAACTCATCGGCATCGACGTCGCGTGGCGGGATCCCTCGGAAGCGTCGGGCCTTCTCTATGAACAGGGAGGGCTCTACCGGGTCGATGCGATGGGTCGGAAGACACCGCTCGATCCTGGGTATTCCCCGACGTCGGGCGAGTGATCGGCAGGGTCACCGTCCGGGGCGGTAGCATTCTCCCATCGGGGTCGATGATCGACCGCCGGTACGGAGCCAGACCATGACTCAGAATCGCCGCCGTTTTCTCGCTACTGGTGCCGCGGCATCGGTTCTTCCGATCAGCGCCGCGATCGCTCGAGTGCAGGACTCTCCGGAGGTGATCGCGAAGCCGGCATCGGGCGCCCGGCGAACGCATCCCATCGCATTGTCGACCTATTCCCTCTGGCGATTCCGAAACGATGAACTTCGGGACATGAACACCTGCATCGACCTCGCCGACGAGTTCGGGTTTGACGGGATCGAATTTCTGCTCTATCAGATCGGCCAAAACGAACTCATCAGCCGGTCGCAGCGAATGGCCTACAAGCGACGGGCGCAGCGACTCGGACTTCCTCTCATGGGCCTCTCGACGCATCAGGGTTTCGTCACCCCCGATCGCGAGAAACGAGAGTTCAACATCGATCGAACCATCGCCCAGATCGAGATCGCCTACGACCTCGGTATTCCGACCATGCGGGTCAACACCGGGACCTGGGGGACGTCGAAGGACTTCGACGACCTCATGGCGCACCGTGGCATCGAGGCACCACTCGAGGGGTACACGGACGAGGATGCTTTTCCCTGGGTGATTGAGGCTTTCGAGAAGTGCCTGCCCACCGCGGAGCGTTGCGGCGTGGTGCTCGGGCTGGAGAATCATTGGGGTCTCGGACTGACGCCGAAGGGCATTCTGCGGATCGTGAATGCGGTCGGCTCACCGTGGTTGCAAGTGACCACCGATACCGGAAATTTCCTCGACGATCCTTACGACCGACTTGCCAAGATGGCGCCGCATACCGTTCTCGTCCAGGCCAAGACCTACTTCGGTGGTGGCCAGTGGTACGGCCTCGACCTCGACTATCCACGGATCGGTCGAATCCTGAACGAGCACAATTACCGCGGTTGGATCTCTTTGGAATTCGAGGGTATGGAGGACTATCGAACCGCGATCCCGAAGAGCCTTGAACTGCTGCGGGCGTCCTTCCCACGAGGCTAGTCTCTTCCCGAGGAAAGGCGCGGTGATTCGGAATCCTTGGCGCCGTTCCTCACGGCACGCTATTGGCTGCGATCACGATCGATTCTCAATCGCGTCGAGTTCGGACCAGCGGGCGTAGAGCTCTTTGACGCGGCCTTGCGCGGTCGAGAGAGATTCGTACGCCGAGGTGGATCGGACGTGATTTGAAGAGAGTGATGGGTCGGCGGCCGCGCGTTCGAGGTTTGCCGCTTCCTTCTCCGCTTCAAGGATCGCCTTTTCCATTCCGTCGTACTCCCGCTTCTCCTTGTAGGACAACTTGCGAAGTCGGTTGCCGTCCTCGGGTTTCGCTTTCGGCGCCTTGGCTGATTTCGATTTTTTCGACGAAGCGTGCTTGGGCTCCGCGGCAGATGCGGTGGGATTCTTCCGATACTTATTCCACTGCCCGTAGGTGATGAACGACTTAGCGCCGCCGTGGTCGTCGAGTCCGATGTATTCCGTTGCAATCCGCTCAAGCATGAACCGATCATGGGTCACCAAGACCAGCGCGCCCGGGAATTCAAGCAGGGCCTGCTCGAGCACTTCGAGGGATGGGATGTCCAGATCGTTCGTCGGTTCATCGAGCAGCAGGACGTCTGCTGGATTGAGCATGAGATTCGCGATGAGCACCCGGGCCTGTTCGCCCCCGGAGAGATTCTTCACGTAGGTCGAGAGTTGGTCGGGTTCAAAGAGGAATCGCTTCGCCCAACCACTCACGTGGATCATGCGACCGGCGTACTCCACCATGTCGCCGACCGGGCAGAGCGCCTCATGGAGGGTCTGTTCTGGAACCAAGGTGCCTCGATGCTGGCTGAATACCACGGTTCGAAGTTCCGCGGCCCGATTGATCGTCCCGGTGTCCGGTTCTAGATCACCGGACATCAGCCGGAGGAGGGTGGTCTTGCCCGAACCGTTGGGGCCGAGGAGCCCCACGCGCTGACCGGGGGTCAACACGAGGTCCAGAGAGTCGAAGAGCTGTTTCCCGCCCATTGCCATACCGACCGCGTGCAGCGCCAGCAGTTTCTTCGTCTTGCGATCCGTGGCCTGGAAGTCGATCGTGGCGGTCTTGGTCGGTGCCGCATTGCGGTCCTTGGTCGCCTTCAGTTCGGCGCGACGGAAGGTGGCGTCCTCGACCTGGGTTTTGTTCCTGGTCTGGCGTCCCTGAATGCCCTGTCGGAGCCAAGCGGTGTCTCGACGCACCTTGTTGGCGAGGATTGACTGGGCCGCGGCCTGGGCGTCGAGAAACTCCTCCTTGCGTCGAACGAAGTTCGTGTAGTTGCCTTCGGCTTCGAACGTGCCGCCCGGGAAGGCCTTCGAAAGTTCGATGATCCGGTTCGCGGTATTCTCGAGGAATCTTCGGTCATGGGTGACGAACATCATGGTGATGTTCGACTGCTTGACGAAGGACTCGAGCCATAGAACGCCCTCGAGGTCCAGATGGTTGGTGGGTTCGTCGAGCATCAACACATCGGGGTCGTGGACCAGGGCGCAGGCGAGCGAGAGTCGCTTCCGCCAACCACCTGACAACGTCGAGACCGATCGGGTGAAGTCGGTGAAGCCGAGTTTCGAGAGGACGATCGAACCTCGGGTGTCGCCGTCCATACGGTCTTCGCCATCGTCGGCGAGTTCGGAAGTGACCGCGGAGAGTGGCGTCGCATCCGACGCGAAGCGATCGTCCTGCGCGACGTAGACGAGCTTGGATCCCTTGCGGCGGATGAGTTCGCCGCCGTCGGCTTCCTCGAGTCCCACCAGGACTTTCATCAAGGTGGACTTTCCGGCACCGTTCGGGCCGATGAGTCCGACGCGATCGCCGGCGACCAAGTGAACTGCCACGTCCTCGAAGAGGACGTTGGATGGAAACGATTTGGTGAGATTGCGTGCGGAGAGCAGATTGGACATGGGAATTCAGAAAGATTCACGACTCGCTCGGAGTCTTGTGATTCGGCCGATCGGGATTGGAGAGCGTCGGGCATTATCTCTGAATCTCGCCAGAATCTCGACCCCGGAACGCCGCAATTCGGATCGCTTCGCCGCACATCGCATTCCGTTTCCGGACCATTGCGTCACCAATCGAAGACTCCGCTCCGGCTTGCGGGCCGGAGCGGAGTCGGGATCTCGAATTCAATGTGAGGATCACATCCAGTGGGTGGTGCAGGCGTCAGCGGCTCCGCGATGGTCCGCTCTGCCCGCTTCCGCTGGTCGGACGGGAATGTCCAGCGTTACCGCCGGAGGTCTTCTTTCCGGTCCAAGGCCTAGACGTCGACCCTGGCTTTCGGGCGAGGGATGTCGAACTTCCATTTCCACCGGTCGTCTTGGACTTGGGGCTCCAGGCGCCGTTGCCGGAGGGGCGTGGTTTGGGCTTCCAACCGCCGCCGTTGCCACCGTTGCCGCCGTTGCCACCGTTACTGCCATTGCCGCCATTGCCGGAATGACCGTTCTTCGGCTTCCATTCGCCCGCCTTCTCACCGGAAGTCTGAGGCTTGGGGTTGGGCTGCCAACCGCTCGCGTTGCTGCCTTGCTGCGGAGCGGGTTTTGGATTCTTGGGCTTCCATTCACCTGGGTTGCCTCCTCCGGAGGCGTTGGGATTCGGCTTCGACTTCCAACCGCTGTCTTGGCCGTCTCTCGGTCCGGCGTTCGCGGGCTTCGGCTTCCATCCATCCTTGCTTTCGGCTCCCTGAGTCGGCTTGGAGGTGTTGGGTTTCCATTCGCCGCCACCGTTTCTGCTCGCGTTCGAATCAGGTTTCGATTTCCAACCGCCGCCACCATTGGACGTCGAGGGTCGGTTCCTCGAGTCATCGGACTTGCCGGCTCCCGACCGGGGAAGAGGCTTCGACTTCCACCCGCCGCCTCGGCGAGGGGCGTCGTGTCGAGCCGACGAATCGCCGGTCTGGCGGCCACGAGGCGCGGTGTAGGTGAGTTCCGGAACGTCGGTGGCGACTTCAGGTCGGGCATCGGTTCGTCGTTCGATGGAACGAAGGGTGCTCAACTCGTCGCGATCACAGAAGGAGACCGCGATGCCGGACGCGCCGGCCCGGGCGGTTCGCCCGATCCGGTGGACGTAGGTCTCGGGATCGATCGGCATGTCGTAGTTGACGACATGGGTGATTTCCTCAACGTCGATGCCGCGCGACGCGATGTCGGTGGCCACCAGAACCGGGATCTTCCCTGCGCGGAATGCATCCATCGCCTTGGTTCGTGCGTTCTGCGACTTGTTGCCATGGATCGCTTCGGCCTTGACCTTCGCCTGTCGCAGGATCTTGGTCAACTTGTCGGCGCCGTGCTTCGTGCGGGTGAAGATGAGGGTTCGCCCCATGTCGCCCCGCTCGAAGAGCAGTTCGAGCAATGCAGGCTTGTTCTTGCGTTCGACGAGATAGACGTTCTGCGTGATCGACTCGGCGGTGGTCGATTCCGGCGCGGTTTCGATCAGCGCGGGATCGTTGAGCATCGAATCGGCAAGGCGTCGAATCTCCGATGAGACCGTGGCCGAGAAGAAGAGAGTCTGTCGACTTTCAGGAAGAAGGCTGACGATTCGTCGGATGTCGTTGATGAATCCCATGTCGAGCATGCGATCGGCTTCATCAAGGACCAACATCTCGATCTGGCTCAGATCGACGAATCCCTGATTGATCAGGTCGAGAAGTCGGCCGGGAGTCGCGACGAGCACATCCACGCCGTTCCTCAATGCCGTGACCTGCTTGCCCTGGCTCACGCCGCCAAAGATCACCGCGTGACGAAGGTGGAGGTTGCGTCCGTAGGTATTGAAGCTCTCGAAGATCTGGTTCGCGAGTTCGCGAGTTGGGCAGAGGACGAGCGCCCGAGGGAGTCGACCCCGCATTCCCTGTCGACGGTTCTTGCGATTTCCGCCGGATCCGGGCTCCTCGGCAGGTGCGTTCTCGGAAAGTCGATGGAGGATCGGCAGCGCGAAGGCGCAGGTCTTTCCGGTTCCGGTCTGGGCGCAGCCAAGGATGTCCCGGCCGTTCAAGGCCTCGGGAATGGCGAAGGCCTGGATCGGCGTAGGAGTTTCGTAACCGTCGGCGGTGACCGCGCGAACCAGCGGCTCTGACAGCCTCATTTCGTGGAAGCTCATGAGTAGATTCTCTGGATTCCGGATGTCAGGGGCGCATCCGGTGGCTTGTAAAACCGGAAGGTCTCCGGACGTGGAACACGTCCTCTAAAAGCCACCGGTCGTCGGAAGGTGCGTTCGCTAGGTCGTCAGCATCACCCGAATTGGTCCACAATAGTGGATTCACGGGCGAAAGTCCACAGTCGCTGACCTTTGTCGGCGATTCGCGCCTCACGCATGCGGGCCTGGGACCGGCGTTTCGTAAATGGGGGATCGAGTTTTGGGTTCAGACACAGGGGAGAAAGTGGGATCTCCGATTGCGATCTCGGAGTTTCTATTAAAGGCGTCAGCATGCCTGTGGGTGACATTTACGGTCAGTTCAGTTATAATATCCGGACCTTGGTCCATCTTCCCCATTCAAAAACGAAAGGTCATCCGACACATGCGTCATCTGAATCAGTCAATCTCGTTTCTCCGCCGGGGTGCCACGACTCCGAGAGTCCTCCTTGCGGTATTCGCGACGGTTTTGGCGTCGTTGGCTTTCGCGCCACTGGTCGATTCGGTCGACGCGGCGCCCAGCACTCCGGACGACGCGATCGCGAAGCTCATGGATGGGAACAAGCGATTCGTGAAGCGGAAGGCGGCTGCCCAGAAAATCGAGATCGACGGGGCGGAACTGGCCGCCGGCCAAGCTCCGTTCGCGGCGATCATTCGATGTGCTGATTCCCGCGTCGCTCCCGAGATCTGCTTTGACCAACCGCTTGGCCGACTCTTTGTCTGCGCTGTCGCGGGCAACGTGACCACCGTGGAGGGGATCGCCAGTCTCGAGTACGGCGTCGCCGTTCTGGGAACGAAACTCATCGTGGTCATGGGCCATAGTCAGTGCGGAGCCGTGAGTGCAGCCATCGAGCACCGTGGAGACACGAGTGTGCTTCCCGGATCGCTGCCGCAACTGATCGATCAGATCGTGTCGCCGTGCGCCCTTTCCGTCGATCCCGCCGACCCCGAAGCGCTGTCGAAGGCCATCGAGTGCAACGCGAACATCGGGGTTTCTGAACTTCTGAAGCGATCGACGGTGATCAAGGATGCGGTGGACAGTGGCAAACTAAAGGTGATTGCCGGCGTTCAAGATCTGGCCAGCGGGGTTTTTAGCATCACGAGGCGTTGAAAGGGCCTTGAGCCCGGGCCTCGAGGTCTCCGGCAAGGATCGGAGTCCAATTCCCGGAACTCGCGGAAGGGGACCGTCCTCGATCGCATCGACCGCATCGA
>CALFOM010000093.1 GCA_937919685.1 uncultured Phycisphaera sp. | reverse complement strand
CTGGAGACGGCGCCGGGGGCGGCAGCGTCGGAGCAGCTCGAAGCGGAACCGCAGGCTTCGCTGGAGACGGCGCCGGGGGCGGCAGCGTCGGAGCAGCTCGAAGCGGAACCGCAGGACTCAGCCGAGACGGCACCGGGCGCGGCGGCTGAAGAGCAGCCGGAGCATTCGTTGCCGGAGACGGCGCCAGGGGCGGCCGCGTCCTGCTTGTTGTTGTTGCAGCCAACCAGAGCGGTGGCGAGGGCGAGGGTGGCGATGGTGAAGAAACTCTTCATCGATTTGACTCCTAGACATGTTCGAATGATGGAACGATTGAGGTCGTACGGCCAACAGGCCTACGGATCTCCGACCCCGGTTGGACTCCCTATCCTAGCGCATTGTTTCTGAAACGCAATAATCAGTCAATCGGGATTTTCCTCGCCGAGATCCACCTTTGCGGTGTTGGTCGTCAAAAAAGGCCTCCAAGGATATCGAATGTCCTCTCCAATGTCCGAAAACCCTGATTCTGAGCCGGAATCGGGGCAGCAATCGGACCCAGACGCCGCGTCGGCTGCCGATGAGCGGATGAAACGGCTCTCGGCCAAGGCCCGGGGGCTCCCTCGAGTGGCCGGCGTGTATCTGATGAAAGATGCCGCGGGCGTGGTCTTGTACGTGGGGAAGGCGACGGTGCTCCCCAATCGGGTCTCCACCTACTTCCAGTCGTCCACGGATCTGGGCCCTCGAAAATCGCCGATGCTCCGCTTGATCGAGGATTTCGACGTCATCGAGTGCGAGGGCGAATGGGAAGCCCTGTTGCTCGAAGCTCGGTTGGTCAAGGACATCCGGCCTCGGTTCAACGAGCGGCTCGTGGACGACAAGACCTTCCCGTACCTGGCGATCACCGTCAAGGATGAGTTCCCTGGCGTCTTCGTGACCCGAAACCCGGGCGACGCTCGGTTCAAGGGCGCCAGGATCTTCGGGCCTTTCACCTCCGTCAACGCGCTCCGCCACTCCGTTCAACTCCTTCAACGGGTATTCAAGTACCGGACATGTGAACTTGAGATCCGAAGTGATGATCCGAAGAACCGTTCGTTCCGGCCGTGCCTCCTCCATTCGATCGGCCAATGCACCGCGCCGTGCGCGAATCGGATTTCACCAGAGGACTATCGAGAGGACATCGATCGATTCATTCGATTTCTTGGGTCTAAGAGAAGCGCCATGCTTCGTGAGATGAACCAAGAGATGGAGGAAGCGTCGGCGGCGCGTCGTTTCGAAAGAGCCGCGGTGCTTCGCGATCAGATTCGTTCGATCGAGCGACTCGACGAACGGGAGCGCCGACGCAAGGACGATGGACAGTACGACTGGCAGCCCGAGGTCACTTCGTTCGTGCACGATCCGGGGAAGGGAATTCGTTCGTTGCAGAAGACCCTGGGGATGGACGCCCCGATCCGCTGTCTCGAGGCGATCGACATTGCGCATCTCGCAGGCGGCGAGACCGTCGGTTCGAAGGTCTGCTTCATCGACGGCCGTCCGTTCAAGGAGGGCTATCGACGCTTCAAGATTCGGACTGTCGACAATGATGACTACATGGCGATTCGCGAGGTCGTTTCGCGCCGGTACCGCGAGGCGGGCGACGGAAACGAACTCTATCCCGACGTGATCCTGATCGACGGTGGGCTCGGCCAGTTGAATGCAGCGATCGAGGCCTTCGAACAACTCGAGGTGAAACCACCCATGGTGATCTCGCTCGCAAAGAAGGAGGAGTTGATCTTCGTCCAACAGCGAGCAGAACCGATCCGACTCGGCCGGGAGAACCTGGGCTTAAAAATCTGCCAGGCGATCCGAGACGAAGCGCACCGGTTCGCCCAGCACTATCACCATCTGTTGCGCACGAAGGCGATGCTTGGGAATGCCGACGATCGAGGCGTCCGGAAGCCTCCGAGTCGACTCAAAGATAGCAAGGCCGAATCCGATGATCACCCAACGTCAGGCTCGAAGGACGAGTCGGCTTGACTCGTCGATCGCCGGTCGAATCTCCGTGAATGATGCACGCGTCACGGAGTTCTTCGGTGCAACAGGCAGGGTCAAGATCGATTGACATCGTTTGAGGGTCGAACTCCGGTCGAGGTTCTGTCAGTATCTTCATGACGCGTTTGGTCGCGCCATTTCTCCCAACCACGATTGGAGCGAAGTCATGGATCCGCAGACTGCAGTGGACTCAACGAATACCGACAATTCATTGCTCGGCGTCGTCATCTTGTGCGTGATACTCATCGTATTCGCCTGGCTCCTTCTGACCTTGCAGCGGGCGGCGGCGGCGGTCCCCGAACCGGAACGCCGATTCAAACCCGGCCTCGTCTGGTTGGCGGTCATTCCGTTCTTCAACACGATCTGGTGGTTCCTGGTGGTGGTCCGAATTCCCGAGTCACTTCGGTGCGCGTTGCTTCGTCGCGAAGAATCTCACGGTGATTGCGGACGTGACCTGGGCCTGGTGTTCGCCACATTGGGAGCGACCGGAACGGTCATGCTCATCGCGGGAGGCATCGTCCAGGCGATCGGCGGTGGCCTCGAGACGGTCGCGACCGGCGCGGGCGCGGGTGTCGCCGCCTCTGGAAACTCGATCAGCTCGCTCGGGGTTTTGATGCTGCTCGGCGGCATTGCCTGCTTCGCGGTCTTCGTAGCGAGAGTTCATGGTGCGGCCTCGCGGCTTCGCGAACTGGATTTGATTCTCGACGAGTCTGGTGCGTGACCGATCCGCCGGCCTGCGTCGTGTCGTCAGAAGGCGATGCGCTGCGAATTCGCGTCAAGGCCGTCGCCGGATCGAGACAATCGGGGATCGCCGGGTTGCTCGGCGATCGACTGAAGATCCGGGTCTCGGCTCCACCGGAGGGTGGGCGGGCGAATGACGCGATTCGAAACGTGCTTGCGAGTTCTTTCGGAGTCGCCATGCGCGACGTGACACTCGTTTCCGGGGCGAGTTCCCGAGAGAAGGTACTCGATATTCGGGGTGAGCCGATCGCTCTCGCAGTCCGTCTGAAGGCGATTCTGGCGGACGAGCATCGATCGTGAACCGAGATTTAGTTTCGTATACCCTTCATATTCAGACTTGATCCTTCATCATCGCAATCCGAAGCAACTCGAACGTGAGGGAATAACAACATGGCAGCAGGTTTCGGCATTCTCATTCTCTTCGGCGCCTGCGCCATTGCCCTGGCGATGTTCGGCCTCTTCATCTGGATGGTGTTTCTGATCTACCGTGCGGCAGCCTCCGTTCCCGTCGAGCATCGACGAATGGATCCGGGGCTGGTGTGGTTGTTGGTCATTCCAGTGTTCCAGAACGTTTGGGCCTTCTTCGTGGCCGGCCAGGTCTGCGGCGGCCTTTCTGACGCGTTTGAGGCAAATGGGCTTGAACGGGGGGATTGTGGCCGATTCAAGGGGCTCGCCTACGCGGTTCTTACGGTGATTCAGTTGGGATTTGGCATCGTGGGTGCGGGGGTGCAGTTCGCCGGGACGTTCGCCATGTCGGAGGCTTCTGGTGGAGAGCAGGCTTCCCTTTCGCCGTTGCAGATGGCGGGCATGGGCGTGACTGGCCTCGCTTGGATTCTGGGAATTGGCGGGCTGGTGTTCCTGGTCCTCTTCGTCGTCGAGGTGAACCGACGGGGCAAGGAACTCTCGAGCCTTGAGCTGAAGTCGATCGACGTCGGCGCCCATCCTCGAACCGAATGAAAACGACCCCGGCAGAGCCGGGGTCGTGGTGAGTTCATTTCGACGGACGTCGACGATCTGGTTTTGCGGATCACGCGGGCGAGGGCATGATGCCTGGAAGATCGCCGCCGGAGTCCTTCTTCGTTTTGGTTGCCGGCGGAGGAAGCGTCGATTTCGCTGCTTCCGCGGAGAGCAGTTCAGCCACGGTGGGCTTCTCGATCCGTTCGCCCCTCATGAGTTTGTCCACATCGTCGCAGCTGAGCGTCTCGTATTTGAGCAGTGCTTCCGCGACGGCGACGAGTTGTTCCCAGTGCGTGTCGACGAGTCGAGTGCACTCGTCGTACGCGGCATCGACGATCTTGCGGATCTCTTCGTCAATGACCTTCGCCGTCTCGTCGGAATATTCCTTCTCAGGCATGATCATCATCTCACGATGATCGCTGCCAGAGTAGTTGACGAAGCCGACTCGGTCGCTCATGCCCCATTCGAGCACCATCGCCCGGGCGTATTGCGTGGCCATCTTGATGTCCATGCTGGCGCCGCTCGACGTATCGCCGGTCTTCTTCTCTTCTGCGATGCGTCCGCCGCAGAGCACGCGAAGCGTCGCTTCGATGTACTTGCGACCGTAGCCGTGTCGATCTTTTTCGGGAAGGCTGAAGGTGGCACCGCCGGCGTTTCCGCGGGGAATGATGGTGACCTTGTGCAGCGGATCCGCGTCCTCGAGCAGGGACTGGACGACGGCGTGTCCGGCCTCGTGGTAGGCCGTGGCGACCCGATCTTCTTCTTCGACCTTGTGGCTTCGGCGGGCGCGGCCCCAGCGAACCTTGTCGCGGGCCTCCTCAAGATCGCTCATTTCGACGAAGTCCTTGTCGGCCATCGTCGCGATGATCGCGGCTTCGTTAATCATGGCGGCCAGATCAGCACCGCTGAACATCGGTGTTCCTCTGCCCAAGCGGACCAGGTCGACGTCAGGGCCGGTCTTCACTTTGCGGGCATGGACGGCGAGGATCTGCGCTCTTCCCTCGAGATCTGGGAGGGGAACGCTCACCGTGCGGTCGAACCGGCCCGGTCGGGTGAGCGCCGGGTCGAGCACGTCGGCGCGGTTGGTTGCGGCGACGACGATGACCTGGTCGGTCGCGTCGAAGCCGTCCATTTCCACCAGAATCGCGTTGAGCGTCTGTTCACGTTCATCATGCCCACCCGTGGCGGATCCACCGCCACGCCGTCGACCGACCGCGTCAATCTCGTCGAGGAAGATGATGCAGGGACAGTTTTCCTTAGCCTGCTTGAAGAGGTCGCGGACCCGGCTTGCGCCGACGCCGACGAACATTTCGACAAAGTCAGAGCCGGAGATGCTGAAGAACGGCACGTCTGCTTCGCCCGCGATGGCCTTGGCGAGCAGGGTTTTTCCGCAGCCCGGGAGTCCTTCGAGAAGCACGCCGCGAGGGATCCGGCCTCCCAGTCGCTGGAAGCGTTTCGGATCCTTGAGGAACGTGACGAGTTCTTGGACCTCTTCCTTCGCTTCCTGCACGCCCGCGACGTCCCTGAACGAGACTTTGACGGTGTCCTTGGTCTGCACGCGATGGCGACTCTTGCCGAAGTTGCTGAGCATGCCACCGGGGCCGCCGCCGGCATTCTGCATCGAGCGGAGGATGAAGAACCAGATGATGATGAAGACAAGCAGGATCGGGCCGAAGCCGATGAGCAACTGCATCCAAGTCGAGTCGGACTTGTGCATCTCGAAGGCGATGCCGAGTCCCTTGAGTTCCGCGAGTACGAAGGGGAGACCACCAGCGGCGATCTCGACCGAAACCCGAGCGGGCTCGCCGTTCTCCAGTGGATATCCGGTCGTGCCTTCTTTCAAGGTCGCGAGGAGTTCGATCGCGGAAACCGAGACGGAACCGAGCTCGACGTCTTTGTTCTCGACCAGCGTCTTGAATTCATTGAGATCGACCTGGGTCGTCGTGTCGTTCGAACCGACCGCCACGACCCAAACCAGCGCCACCAATGCGAACAGGATGACCCAAGTCATCAATGGACGACGAGGACGATTCGGCTGGGGACCACCTGGTCCGGAGGGCTCGTTCTGACGGCCGGGTTTTGATTTCTTCGGGTTTGAGCCTTGGCCTTGATCGCTGGACATCAGGAGGACCTCATCGGGCATGGAATTCAAGGAAGTGGTTTTCAAGGTTAAGGAGTCATTCTCTTCTACGTTCGCATGGATCGACGTTCTTGATGCGAAAATCACCAATCGTCTCGGAGGGCATCGACCAGATCCGTCGCCAACTGCTGTACGACGCCGAATCGAGCGAGATCGATCGTTTCCTGAGATGGCCTGGAAGGGGTGAAAAGGGCGGATGCGGCGAAACCTTCGCGTTTCACGATCGTTTCGCCGGTCGCGAGATCAATCCACTCGAAATCGAGCTCGGCTTTGAAGAGCATTTCGTTCGCGAGTCCGGTGGTGACGCTGCTGGATAGTTTGATGAGTCGCGCGGATCGGATCCGGCCTCTCAGGAGGGTGTCGGCCGTTCCCTGTCCGGTCACCTTGTAGGGGGTGGTCGATTCGATCTCGACGACCAGAGATCGTCCCAATTCGACTTCGAGCCCTCGGAACCAGGAGTCGTTGGTGAACATCGGGATTGAGATCGTGCGGTACTGGGACTCGTGGGTCGAGGCCATGGCCCAGCCCTCTTCCGGGTTCTTCGCACAGCCTGACCACGGCACGGCGCACCCGAGAATTGCAATCAGGAGGCCGGCAGTCTTCTTCTGGCAGGTCTTCCAGCCGCTCATTGCTTGGGCTCCGGATTCGCGGTCGCCTCGACCGGGAGTTCCGGTGCGAGCGACTTCGACGTCGGAAGCGGAATCTCGGGGCGGGCCTGAATACCGGTCTGCCGCGGAGCCTCAGCGCCAAGCAGGGCTTCGGCCATCGCTTGATAGTCGGGCGTCTCGGCTGCGATACTCGCGGGCATCTGCGCGAGAATTCGCGGAGCCAGTCGCAGGGCATCGAGCGCGGCCACCGTCGCCGGGTGAAGTTCGATCACGCGTCGGAGATACAACTCTGCCGAGACCGGATCGTCGATCGAGAGATACCACTTGGCGGTGGTGAGGAACTTGCGGGCCACCGATTCGTCGATCCTGACCAGCAGTGCATCCGAGCCGACTCGCTGAGCGAGGCTCGGCTGGGTCACGCGAAGCAGTTCGAGTCGGCGCTTGGCATCGCGGAGGCCCGTGTCGTCGTAGCGAGGCCCGCGGTATGACGCGAGGAAGGACTGGATGAGTCGTTCGCGGGCTTTTTCGATCCGTTCGGATCTCGGATAGTTCTGAACGAAAAGGTCGTACGCATCCGCGGCAAGCCGCATCTGGGATCGTTCGAAGTAGAAGTCTGCGAGTCTCATGCCCGCGTCTTCGGCAAGCCGGCTTCCGGGAAGTCGTTCCTGAATTCGAATCAGGAGTTCCTGCGCATCATCCGACGCGTCGAGAATACGAAAGGTCCCGAGAAATTTCCGCTTCAGACCATCAGCGTAGGCGACCGCGATTTGGTATTCGCGTTCGAGGGCGGTGACAAACGCACGGCTCCCCGAGTACTTTCGGGTGATTGCTTCGTAGTCGAAGAGGGCCTTGTATTCATCGCCCATCTCGACCAAGGCATCGCCCCGAACCAGAAGCATCTCCGGACGAACTTCACCACCCGCGAACTTGTCGAGGTAGGCCGAGGCGAGTGCTCGAGCACGCTGGGGCTCGCCCAGCGCGAGGGCCTTCCGGGCCTGGAGCACCTGACTGGCGGCGGTGCTGATCTTCCCGTCGCCCTCCGCTTCCCAGCGATCATCGGGACCGAGTTCAAAGGACTCCTGACGCGCGGCTGCCGAGGCGTCGAACAGGAGAGTCGCGGCCACGGCCACCAGAAGTCCGATCGTCGATCTGGATTGTCGGAAGGAGTGAGGAGCCCGCATGAATGCATGGTACGGAACCGACGGGGGTCCGGGGGTTTCCGGGCCCGGGAAGTGGCGATACGAATACTCCGAGGGGTTTGGTTGGATATTCTCCTCGGCCATGTCGACCCTGGTGATCTTCAATCCCATCTCCGGCGCCGGGAGAGCGTCGCGAATGGCCGAGGAGCTTTTCTCGGTGGCGGAAGCTCGAGGGGTCGAGATGGAGTTGATGAAGACGAGTCCGGAACCACCGGAGACGTGGCTGCGCGAGCCACTCCAAAATCGACGAGCACTGGTGGTGATCGGGGGAGATGGGGCGGTCCGATCGGCCGCGGCGGAAGCAGCGATCGCGGGGATTCCCATCATCCACATGCCGGCGGGAAACGAGAATCTGTTTGCCCGTGAGTTTGGAATGACCGCGGATCCCGAAGAAGTGGTTCGTCGCCTCCGCTTGGGCTTGGTACGCCATCTTGATCTGGCTCGCGGTCGCGTCGATGGATCGCCGGACGAGGTCATCGTGCTCATGGCTTCAATCGGATTCGACGCCGATGTGGTCCACGATCTCGCCTCGAATCGAAGCGGCCCCGCCAATCACTGGTCGTACCTGCTCCCGGCAGTGCGGAGCCTCTTCAGGTTCAAGGCACCGGTGATCCACGCGTTCGTCGATGGGGAGGAAGTGTTCGGCCCTCGACCTGCGGTGGCGATGGTCGCGAACTCTCGTCAGTACGCCGGACGCCTCGATCCGGCTCGCCAAGCGAGAATGGACGACGGCCTGTTGGATCTCGTGGTGATGCCAACTCGCGGCTGGTGGGGTCTCGTCGGCTGGCTCGTTCTGCTCCTGCGCGGGCGGCACCTGGAGAATTCAAGGTTGTGTTATCGGGCAGGTCGCTCGATCGAACTTCGACTTGAAGAGCCAGCCCTCTGGCAGGTCGATGGTGATCCGCCGCATCACTCCCGGGCCGTGAAGGCCGTTTCAGTGGAAGTCGTGCCTGATGCGTTCTCCGTGCTGGAACATCCGAGAACCGACTGACCGGCACGACTCCTCCCGGGTCGGCTTAAAGACCACTCCCATGCTCAAGCCTTTCCATCAGGCCGCCGATCTTCCCGATTGGCTGGGCATCCGGTCCATTTCGGGTTCCGTCGAAGGAGCCGGTACAGGGAGATATTGCGATGACCGATCAAGTCGAGATCAAGGGCGGAAGCGAAGCCGCCAGCACCCAGAATTCCACGCGGAAGTCCGCCCGGATGAAGACCGCCATGATGACCATGGGGCTCCTTCTGGCTGAGGCAGGTCTCATCGGTGGGGGATTCATGATGTTCTCAGAGCCGACGCGGACGGAAGCCAGCGACATGTCGACGTTGATGGAAGCCGCCCCGATCGAGCTTGAGCTCGCCGAGGTCCTCATCTTTGACGGCCATCTCTTCAACGAGACCTCCGGCATCGGATTCATGTACTCGACCAAGGTCTATCTCGAGGTGGACCAGCGCGACAAGAGTTGGCTCGAAATCGAAGCCCAGGGCGCCCCCGGGAAGATCGAAGCGGCCTTGATGTCCATCTGGAAGTCGGCCAGTCGCCGCGACCTCGATTCAGACGAATTGGGAGCCCTCGAGGCTCGAGTGGCGAGGGCATTGGACAACAACGGGCTCTTCGATCGTCGACCCGGCTCGATGTCGACCATGACCCCAGATCATGCCCAAAGCAGGCCGGAATCGCGAAGCCAGAAGATGTCCGACGGCCCCATCATCCGCGACGTGATCGTGGTGATGGAACTCGGTCGCCGTGTCAATCGCTGACGCCGGCTCCCGCAAATGACGAGGTTCCGAACCAGATGGATCGGATCGGTGGTCATGGGAAGAATCACCCGTGGCGCACTGCTTGCGCTGAACGCGCAGGCGTGGCCCGCAATATCTGCAGTCTTGGGATCGGCCCGTCCGATGATCAGACAAGGTGGTTCCGGCATGGATGCCGGTGAGTGTCACCTGTCACGCGATCCCCACGGACGGCGGAGCCGCACCGAATGACCGATTCAGATCCAAGACCAAATCCGACGCCATCCCTGGAAATCGACCCCGGGGTGGTCGCTGACGCGGCGATTCGCGATGCCAACGCTCAGGTCGAGCAAATGACAGAGACAGCCCAATCGGCGGTTTCCGTCCCGCTTCCAGACTTCGGCGACGGCCTCGCGAATCCTGCCGCATCTGGGATCGGGATGCTCGGTGACGTCGATCTCGACGTCCGAATCGAGCTTGGTCGGACCAGCATGCTGGTGGACGATGTACTCAAACTCGCCCCGGGCTGCGTCGTCGAGCTCGACAAGGCGGCCGGAGATCCTGTGGACATCTTCGTCAATGGGCGACATGTCGCCAGAGGCGAGGTGCTGGTCCTCAACGAGAACTTCTGCGTTCGAGTGAGCGAGATCGTGGGCGGAATGCCCGAATCGACCATCAGCTAATTCCGATTGTTCTGCGTGCGGCGGCCGGAGGATCCGGCTGCGACTCCAAGCCAGGAAGGCGTCCATGGGCATCGCGCGACTTCGTGTCATCATCATTATTGCCGGTCTTCTCGCCTCGTTCGCCGCTGAGGCCGCGGCGCTCAAGCCTCCGACGTCCCAATTGAACGGGGTGGCGACGATCGCCGAGGTTGGGCCACCCGAACCCGGCACGATCACCGAGGATCCGACGAGTTCCGAACCGGAACCTATCGAATCGATCATCGAGGTCATGACGCCAGAGCCAGTGTTGGTCCCGGATGACGAGGCGTTCGCTCCGACCGCCGCCGAGGGTGTCACGGCCGACGTGCTGAGCGAAGCGGGCGCGGCAGCCTCCTTCGATCGGCGACCCATCTTTAGGGGGTCCTCGGAACCCTCGATCGCGATCGGGGAGGGCGGCGCCATTTCACCGGCCGGAAAGACGGCCTGGTGGAACGCCTCTGAACTTCGTGTCGTCGGACTCCTTGCCGTGTTGGTGATCGCCGCGGTCTTCATGAGACGTTTCGGGGGCCGGGCCATCGGACTCGCGGGCGGGCCACGCCCATCCGGCGTGGTCTCCGTGCTCGGGCGGTTTCCCTTCGGCCGATCGGCATCGCTGGTCCTTCTGGAATGCGGCCCGAAGGTGCTCTTGCTTCATCAGCAGGCCGGCAAGGGTGGTGCCGTCTCGACGCTCAGCGAATTCGGCGACCGAGACGAGGTCGCGGAACTTCGTCGGCGGCTGAACGTCGACGAGCGTGATGCGAAAGACGGCTTTGGACGTGATCTGGAACAGTCGCTCGGGCTCTATGACCGTCTTGGTCGACCCAAGGGATTCAGCGGTGACGAAGGGCTTCCCATTCAGGGACCCATTGAGACCGTCGATCTCACGCGTCGCCGTCCTCGTCGAGGGGTGCGCGGCAACTGATGCTCACGACCCCAGCCTTCATCCTCGGTCAAGTGACGCCCGGCGTGACTTCAAGTTCCCAACTGGAGAACCCGATCGGCTTCATCGAAGCCGCGGCGCAGGCGGTTCCCGGCATGGATGGGGCTACCTCGGCACCGATCAGCATCGTACTGATGCTCACCGTCCTGACCCTCGCACCGGCGATCCTGATTCTCTGCACGTCCTTCACACGATTCGTAGTGGTTCTTGGACTGCTCCGGCAGGCGATCGGAACGCAAGGGCTCCCGCCCAGTCAGGTTGTCGTCGGACTCAGTCTCTTCCTCACCTTCGTCGCGATGTCGCCCACGCTCGAAGCGATGTGGAGCGGCGGTATCCAGCCCTACCTCGATGCGCCCATCGACGAGCGAAACTCTTTCGAGGCGTGGGAGGGTGTGAAGCAGCCTCTTCGGCAGTTCATGATCGCCCAGATCCGCGGGGCGGAGAACGAATCCTCCGTCGGGATGATTCTCAATTTTCAGGGGTTCGACGCCGACGCACAACTCGAGATGGAGTGGAAAGACGTCGGCATGGTGTCGTTGATTCCCGCCTTCGTCCTGAGTGAGTTAAAGATCGCGTTCTTGATCGCATTCCGCATCTACCTACCCTTCTTGGTCATCGACATGGTCGTCTCAAGTCTGCTCATCTCGATGGGCATGATGATGCTTCCGCCGGTGTTCATCTCACTTCCGTTCAAACTACTTCTCTTCGTGGTCGCCGACGGCTGGGCATTGGTCGCCGGAAGCCTCCTGGAGAGCGTGGTCCGGGTCGGCTCAGGCTGACCGTGTCTTCGTCTCCGCAGGATGCGGAGGCCTGTTCCCAGGAAGGAATCCCATATGGAGATCGATGCTCTTGATCTCGCTCGCTCCGCGCTGATGATCTCGCTCTTGATCGCCACGCCGATCCTCGTTTCCGGTCTGCTCATTGGACTGGTGGTGAGCATCGCCCAGGCGGTCACCCAGATCCAGGAACAGACGCTCTCGTTCGTTCCGAAGATCGCCGTGATGATTCTGGTCACGGTGATGCTTCTTGGGTGGATCTCGAACCAAATGGTCGAGTTCGCGCAGCGGATGTTCGTCGGTTGATCTGGAGGTTCGCGTGAACAGTGCCATCGAGACCATCGAGAAAAGCATGGGGCCGGCGATGCTGGTGATCATGCGCATCGGTGGTCTTGCGATCTATGCCCCGGTGCTCTCGACGACGTCGGTCCCCATGCGACTGAAGGTTCTGCTGGTCTTCGTCGGGGGTGTTGGCGCGTACATGCTCCTCGCGGCGAAGGGCGTTCCCATGCCCGAGGTCGCGATGAATCCCTGGTCGATCGTGCCGCTGGCCGCGGTGGAGATCGGAATCGGCGCCTTCATCGGATTCCTCGCGACGATGCCGATGCTCGCGATGCAGACTGCGGGCATCATTAACGGCCAGCAGATGGGCCTCGGCTTCGCCCGGTTTTATAACCCGGCGGTGGGTGAGGAATCTGACGTCATCCAGCAACTGCTCTATTTTCTGGCGCTCGCGACGTTCCTGATGATGGGCGGGCTTGAGGCAATCTTTCTCTCGACGCTTCGAAGTTTCGAATACGTCGGCGCCGGAGTATTCCTCGAAGGAGGGAGCACGCTTCCCATCCTGCTGGGAATGGTGCTCGGCGCGACCGAGATCGGTATGCGGGTCGCACTCCCGTTGCTCGGGGTGGTTTTTCTCGAGACGGTGGCCATGGGATTCGTCTCCAAGACCGTGCCGCAACTCAACGTCCTCAGCCTGGGATTCCCACTTCGGATCATGATCGGCCTGGTCATGATGATCGCCGGGCTCGCGGTGATCGACGCGGTCGCGGCCGAGTGGGTTGGAACGGTGCTCGACCAGATCCATATCTGGGCGACCACGCCACCGCTTCCGGCCGGAGGAGGCATCTGACATGGCTGAAGACCTCGGAGAAAAGACCGAAGACGCGACACCTCGCAAAATCCTCAAGGCGCGGGAAGACGGTCGCATCGCCAAGAGCACCGATCTTGCTGGGGCGTTGCTTCTGACCTTCGTGACGCTTCTTCTGTGGGGCATGGCGGCGCCGTCGATCGAACGACTGGGCTCTATGCTGGAGATCATTCTGAGTTCGAGTGGTGAGTCCACGACCTTCGGCGCGGCGAAGTCGCTTGAGATGGCCGGCATCGCGGCGGTGGTGGTGTTGGCGCCGCTCTCCGTCGCGGCCTGGCTCGCAGCCTACGTGGGCCACTTCTGGCAGGTCGGCTGGCTGGTATCACCGAAGCCAATCGAACCGAAACTTGAGAAACTCAGTCCGCTCAGCGGCTTCAAGCGGATCGTCGGCGTCCAGGGGCTCGTAAAGGGCGCGATGGACCTCGGAAAGGTCGTGATCGCCATGGGCGTCGCGACCGTCGTTTCTTGGCGGATGCACGACGTGCTGGTGGTACTCCCGCAAGGCGGTCTGATGCCGGGGTTTGCGCTCATCGGAAGGTTGATGCTCGAACTGGCGTTGCTGGTGGCGCTGGCCCTGCTGATCCTGGCGATGCTGGATTACATCTTCCAGAAGTGGAAGCATGCGAAGGACCATCGCATGAGCAAACAGGAGGTCAAGGACGAGCACAAGGACAGTGAAGGCGACCCCCGGGTGAAACAGCGTCGGATGCAGTTTGCCCGACAGATCGCGATGCAGCGGATCAACCAGTCTGTTCCGACCGCTGACGTGATCGTCACGAATCCGGAGCACATCTCTGTGGCGATCCGCTACGACCCGGAGTCGATGCACGCCCCGCAGGTGGTCGCGATCGGTGTCGACCATGTCGCCCTTCGAATTCGCCAGATCGCGGCGACCCATTCCATCCCGATCGTCGAGCGCAAGCCTCTGGCTCGCCTGCTCCATGGCAGCGTCAAAACGGGAGACTTCATCCCCCCGGATGCCTACTCCGCGATCGCGGAAGTCCTCGCATACGTGTATCGAATGAACGGTAGAGCGGCCTGATCGGTGGTCCGATCAATTCACGCAAGGAAACAGCAACGTGGCCGAGCAAATGACCCTTCCCCGCATCCTCCACCGCATCGCCAGCTATCGGCATCTGATCGTTCCGGTCGGATTCCTCGGGTTGATCGGGGTGCTTGTGGTGCCGCTTCCGCCGCTCGCCCTCGACATTCTGATCAGCGGAAACATCGCCATCGCGGCGATTATTCTCCTGACCACCATCTACATGAAGCGGCCGTTGGACTTCAGCGTCTTCCCGGCGCTGCTCCTTGCGACCACTCTCTTCCGACTCGTCCTCAACGTCGCGTCGACTAGGCTGATTCTCGCCGCCGGCGAACTGGACGACGCGGATGCGGGAAGTGCCGCAGGTGAAGTGATCGAGGCTTTCGCCAACTTCGTGGCCGGGAGTAATCCGGTCATCGGAGCGATCATCTTCATCATCCTGATCATCGTGCAGTTCGTGGTGATCACCAAGGGTGCGACGCGAATGTCTGAAGTGGCCGCACGCTTCACCCTCGACGCGATGCCCGGCAAGCAGATGGCGATCGATGCGGATCTCTCTGCAGGTCTGGTCTCGGAGGGCGATGCCCGCGCCAGACGCGAGGAAATCACTCGTGAAGCCGACTTCTACGGAGCGATGGACGGTGCCTCGAAGTTCGTGCGTGGTGATGCGATCGCCGGCATCATCATCACGGTGGTAAACATTCTCGGCGGCTTCGCGATCGCGATGTTCATGCATGACTGGACCGCGGCCGAGTCGATTCGCATTTTCGGGATGCTGTCGATCGGGGACGGGCTCGTCTCACAGATCCCGGCGTTCATCGTCGCCATCGCAGCTGGCCTCATCGTGGCTCGTGCGGGTGGCGACCAGAACATCGGCATGGAGATTCCGTCCCAACTTGCATCGCAGCCGATGGCGCTGTTCCTGATCAGTGGGTTTCTCGTGCTTCTGGCATTGACTCCGCTTCCGACCGTTCCGCTGATCATCGCGGCGATCGGTACCGGGGGCGTCGGGTGGTTCGTCCGGGATGCGCAAAGGGCGGTGGTGACCGCGAAGGAGATGGAAGCTCGATCCGAAGCAGAGGCGGAACGCGCCCAGCCCAAGCCCGTGGAGGAACTTCTCGGCGTGGATACGCTTGAGCTGGAGGTGGGCTACGGACTGGTTCGGCTGGTCGGCGGCGATCTGTTGGATCGGATCGCGATGATCCGGCATCAATTGGCTTCAGAGCTCGGGCTCGTCATGCCACCGGTTCGAATCCGGGACAATATGCAGTTGGCACCCGATCGCTATCGGCTCAAGATCCGCGGCGCCACCGTCGACGAAGGCGAAGTCCATCCCGAGTTGCTCATGGCGATGGATTCCGGTCTGGCGACCGGCAAATTGGAGGGGATCTCCGGTATCGAGCCCGCCTTCGGCCTCGATGCGATCTGGATCGATCCCGCGCTTCGAATGCGGGCCGAAACGCAGAATTACACCGTGGTCGATCCGACCAGCGTGATCGCCACGCACTTGACGGAAATTGTGAGGCGTCATGCGGACGAACTTCTCACTCGCGAGGAGGTCGGCAACCTTGTCGAGCAGCTGAAGCAGTCCGCGGCCCGCCTGGTCGAGGAAGTCGTTCCAGCCCAGCTCAAGATGGGGGAATTGCAGAAAGTGCTTCAGGCCCTTCTTCGGGAATCGGTTCCGATCCGCGATCTGGAGACGATCGTCGAGACGCTGGGGGACTGGATCTCCCACACCCGCGATCCGGATGTGCTTGTCGAGTACGTTCGAAACGCGCTTCGTCGCACCATCTGCACGATGCACGCCGAGGCCGCGGCCGAAGGCAAGGCACGACTTCATGTGGTCACCATGGATCCCGCGGTCGAGGATCGTGTGAATGGCTACATCGATCGAGGGGCGGCTGGTACCACGGTTTCAGTCCCACCGAAACTTGCCGCGGAGATTGCCAGGGCGGTCGCGGAGGCTTCCCAGCCTCTCGCCGCCGCGGGCCGGCCGGTGATCGTCGTCTCCTCGCCGACCGTCCGCGCACCCCTGCGTCAGATCCTCCACCCGCACCTTGCGGGGGTCACGGTTCTCGGCTACAACGAACTCGTGGACAGTTTCGACGTGCAGTCGGTCGGCCTCGTCCAATTGAAAACGGCCACGAGTCATGCCTCCGGCGTTTCCAAGTCTCCCGATCTCGATCCGATCGGGGTGAGTTGACGATGTGAATCGAGGGTACGGCCGAGTCGGTCCGGGCGTCAGTCGCCTCATCGGGCGGCTTGAAAAGTGTCCGGCGTAGCGGAGTTGTTCCGCGATGACG
>CALFOM010000092.1 GCA_937919685.1 uncultured Phycisphaera sp. | reverse complement strand
TGAGGTACGCCGTGAACTCGGCCCACGAACCAGGCTTCTTGAGGCCCTCATCGTTCTGCGCGGACGCCGGATTCGGACCCAAAACCACGCACGCGAGCGTGAACAGGGCCAAGGAGACGAGTCGATGGGTTCGAGCAATGGTCATGGTTCTCTCCGAAAGACAAAAGATTCGCGATGGTGACGGGTGCCACCGGTTTCGCCTACATCCTGACAGATTCGAGCCGCCCTCGAACCACCGGCCCCTCCCGATGCGGAAACGGCCTCCTGGCAGGAAAACGGCGACGGGAGTGCATCGCGACCGCGATCGCGACGAAACCCCTCTCATGTCCACTCCCACCGTCGACGACAAGTTCGAGATCGTCACTTCCACGGCCTACTGGATGGAGAAGCAACTTCCCTACCGGGTACCCCGCGCGCCCTTGATCCGGGCGGGTGCTGCCGCCTTGGCGAATGCGATCGACACCCATGACTCCACGGAGTCGATCGGCCTAGATACTCGGTGCAGACAACACGTCCGTCGGGCCATTCGAGAGGCCATCGCCGGCCGGTTCGAGATCTGAACCCGGATGCGGTCCAGACCCCCCATCGGTCGGCCACCAAAACACCGTGCGCCACAAGATGCAGAATTGGATGTCGGATGCCCAAGAGGCATCCGTTCGCATCCCTCGTCGTCGTCTCGACCGGGCGATGCTATTCTCCATTCACCGCCCGCCGCGGCCACCCTCCGAATTCACCCAACTCGAACGAGGTTTACCGATGCCCTTCAGAATCACATCACTCACCGCCCTTGTCGCCGGACTTCTTCTCGCCGGCTCCTTGAACACCGTCGATGCCTCTCGGGCCCAATCAGCACCCCCGGCACCCGCCGCCATGGTCGACGGCAGCGCGCCGGGATTCCGCGACCTCGTCGAGGCCGACTTCACCAATGTCAATGGCAAGCCCGGCACCTGGACGTGGGACGGCAATTCCGTGAAGTGCACCGGTGATCCCGTGAGCGTGACTCGTTCCGTCAAGCCGTATACCAACTTCGAGATGGTCTGCGAATGGCGCCATCTCAAGGACGCGGGAAACTCCGGGATCTTCCTTTGGTCACCGATCGAGTCGATGGACCGCCTGAAGGGCCCGGGGCTTCCCGAGGGCATCGAAGTTCAGGTGCTCGATCTCGGATACAAGGCGGCCTACGAAAAGGGCGGCGACAAGGCCAACTGGTTCACCTGTCACGGCGACGTCTTCCCAGTGGGTGCGTCAACCATGAAACCCTTTCCACCGACGTCCCCCAACGGCCGACGGAGCTTCCCGACGAAGGAGACCACCCGCGACACAGGCGAGTGGAACCACTATTACATCCGCGCGATCAACGGCGAAGTGCGTCTCTGGGTGAACGGCGTGGAAGTCTCCGGCGGCAACCAGTGCACGCCCGCGACCGGTTACCTCGCCCTCGAGAGTGAAGGTTCGCCGATCGACTTCCGCGGCCTGCGAATCCGCGAGCTTCCATGACCGACCGGAGAACGCTCGAAGAAGCCGTTTCAGAATGTCATCGCAACGCCTCGAGCGCAGCGGGAACCTTCAATACCCCTGCAGGTCGGATCGAACGAAGACACCGTCCATCTCACTGACGCGAAGAGGCGGAAACGCGCCAGACTTGAATATCGAGATCGGACGGAAGCCTCGCTTCATCACGAGATCAAGGTGTTCGACCATGGTGGGCATGTCTTCGTAGAACGGCCGAATCGACATCTCGGTCTGAAGCCCCACGAACCGTTGCAGCTCGGTCCCCGCGCCGCGGATGACCGCGGCGTCGTAACCCTGGGTATCCATCTTGAGAAACGGCCTCTTGAAATCATGCGTGTTCTGGAGGCGTTCGATCTCTGCATCGAGACGTCGAACCGGAACCTCGACCCGTCCTTTGACCTCCATCCACGCCTCGAACCCTGTTCCAGACCCACTGGTCGGTTGAAGAAATGAATTCATGCCGGACGCTTTCGTGCGATTCAAAATGAGTGATCCCTCGGCGTCGCCCAGCCCATAGGGCTCGATGATCCAGTTGGGATCGCCCTTCGACGCCGCCGTGAGCACGGCGACGCAATCGGGGTCCGGCTCGAAAGAGATGACTTTTCCGCGAAAACCGAGACGCTCGACTCGCCGTCGAAACTGTCCCTCATTCGCCCCTACGTCGAATACGGCATCAACCTCGCAGCGAGTGAAGACCTCCTGTAACGCCAATGCCTCTTCGAAGACCTCTGGAAAACGACGGTCGACCAGCCGCAGACTTCGGAGCTTCTTCCACACCCGCGGGATGAGCTTTCGGGGACGGGTTACCAGAGGCTCTCCTTCAATACCATTTCTCATTTTGTACGCTCCACCAGCGCATCATCAAGAAGCCGGAGAGTCATGTCAACGTCATTTTCGTTCAACACCAATGGGGGCTTGATCTTGATCACGTTGTGCAGTGGCCCGTCCGTGGAGAGGAGGACTCCGTTTCGCTTCATCGACTGCACCACGGCATCTGCGATATCCGCGGCCGGCTCCCGCGTCTCTCGATCGCGAACGAATTCGAGGCCGAGAAAGAGGCCTCGGCCCCGAACGTCGCCGATGACTTCATGTCGGGTCTGGAGCGCTCGAAAGCCATCAAGAAAACGGCTGCCGAGCATCGCGGCATGAGCCTGAAGCCCTTCGTCGTCAATCACCTCGAGCACCGCCTTGCCAACGGCGCAACTCACCGGATTCCCGCCGAAGGTCGAGAAAAACTCCATGCCATTGGCGAATGATTCGGCGATGGCACGAGTGGTGACGACCGCTCCAATCGGATGCCCGTTGCCGATCGGCTTCCCCATCACCACGATGTCGGGAATGACCGGCTCGCCGCCGTCCGCGGCATCGAGTTCGAATCCCCAGAACGCCTCACCGACTCGGCCGAATCCGACCTGAACTTCATCCGCGACGCACAGTCCGCCTGCGTTTCGCACGTGTTTGAACGCCGCCGCGAGATACCCAGCGGGAAGCGGGATCTGGCCGCCGCAAGACAGAATCGGCTCCGCGAAGAATGCCGCGATGGATCTTCCGGAGGCGCACGCCTCCCCGACCGTGGTCGCCAGTTCGAGCGCGTAGGCCGCGCCGACATCATCGCCATCACCACGAATCAGTCCTCGGTAGCGATCAGGGCTCGGGGCCACGTGCACCCACTCGGGGCAGCCCGAACCACCAGGCCCGTTGAATTTATAGGGGCTCATCGCGACACAGTTGCCGGTATGACCGTGATACGCGCCGTCGATCACCAGCGCGTCTGTCGCCCCCGTCGCGGCCCGTGCGATCCGCAAGGCGAGTTCGTTGGCCTCGGAGCCGGACGTCACCAAGAAGACCGTATCCAACGGCTCCGGGAGCCGAGCTGCCAGCATCTCCGCGTAGTCGACGAAGCCCTCGTGCAGATATCGCGTATTGGTGTTGAGCGTGGCAGCCTGTTTCGAAAGTGCGTCGACCACTCGGGGATGACAGTGGCCGACATGACAGACGTTGTTGACGAGGTCGAGATACGGACGACCATCGGCGGCGAAGAGGTACTGGCCACGACCTTTCACCATATGCAACGGCTCGTCGTAGCTCACGGAGAGATTCGGTCCGGTGATCGCGCGGCGTTTGTCCAGAAGTGACGCATCACTCAGGCGGGATCGACCGCCGGGCGTGCCGATCTGCCGACAGAGCATGGACATCCCCGCGGCCGGGGCAATCGAGCCGAGGTTCTCGATCGTTCGCCAGGTTGTTTCCTGGTGTGAGTACCAAGTCGCGTGTTCAGGCGACTTGACACGGCGAGCAGCGCCAATCAGAGCGCTGGTCGCGAGCCGCGAGCGCAACAGTGGAAAGAGCACCTGCTGCTCTTCGGAGAGAAGCGGCCGAAAATCGTGATACCCCGAGACAATCGCGGCGGCGAGATCGAGGTTTGGGATCGTCCCGTGCTGCGCGGCATATGCCAAGGTGATTCCCAGATCCTGCACCAGCGCGCCGCGCAATGTGTCTCCGAAGTCGACTAGGCCCGCGACCCGAGTGCCTTCGATCAGGATGTTCTCGTCGTTGGCGTCGCCATGCAGCATGCCTTGGGGGCATCGCAACAACATCGGCTCGACGACCGCAGCCTGTTCTTGCATCACCATCTCGAGAATCGTGCGTCGCGACTTTGACTCGACATGCCTGATCGAACCGCGATGGCGACTGCAGGTGGCAATGTCCCACGGATGCGTCCGA
This sequence comes from uncultured Phycisphaera sp., assembly GCA_937919685.1. Taxonomy (GTDB): domain Bacteria; phylum Planctomycetota; class Phycisphaerae; order Phycisphaerales; family SM1A02; genus UBA12014. The sequence goes on along the minus strand of CALFOM010000092.1, from coordinate 12,068 downwards.
CCAACGCCGGGGTGATCGAAGCCGGCGAGCGCTGCATGGACTTCGGCGAGCATCCGACCGATCGCTCGACCGAGCGACGGCGAAGCGTCCGCATCCCGCCACGCGTTCCCCGGCAGAAACCGCTGCATGCGTGCGGCGGCTTCGGCGCCGTTGAAATCAAACCGCACGATTCGGATGCCGTCCCGATCAGGAATCACCGAAGGAACCGCGACTCCAGCGGCTTCGAGCGTATCGAGCACCGCCTCCTCCAATTCGACATCGGCGGAGGCATCGGTGGTGATCTTGAGGACCGACTTCCGTCCGTCCTCGAACTGCACCAAGAGATTCAGATTCTCACCCGGGAGGCGGGTGATCTCTTCGCTGCACTGCCAATGTGTGGCCAGCAGGTCCTCGATGACCGCCCTTGCGTCGATGGGAACGTCATTCGGATTCGGTTCGGCACCCATCTCGAAGAACTCCAGGGAAAGGTCTTCTCGACCTCAATCGGTCTTCGGCAATGCTCTGGCAAGCTTGAGGTACGACGCGAATTGCGCCCGGACTTCCGCCATCGAATCGCCGCCAAACTTTGCCCGAGCGGCCCGAGCGATTTCCAGGGCGACCACGCTCTCGGCGACCACACTCGCCGCCGCGATGGCACTGATGTCGCTTCGCTCGTACTGACTCTCCTCTGGCTCACGACTGACCAGATTCACACTCGGAAGTCCACGGAGCAGTGTCGAGATCGGTTTCATCGTGCCACGAACCACGACCGGCATCCCGTTGGTCATGCCACCTTCGAGTCCGCCAGCGTTGTTGCTCGGGCGGGTGAAACCGAGATGTGAGCGATGAGTGTCCGATGCATCAAAATGGATCGGATCGTGGACCTCGGATCCATTTCGATTTGCACATTCAATTCCTAGCCCGATCTCGACGGCTTTGAAGGCCTGAATTCCCATGATCGCACCGGCGAGACGCGAGTCGAGCCGCTCGTCCCATTGGACGCAGGAGCCGAGCCCCGGCGGGCATCCGAAGGCATGAACTTCGACGAAGCCACCGACAGTGTCCTTGTCGATCTTGGCCTGCCGGATCGAAGCGATCATTCGCTCGCTCGCGTCATGGTCGGGCATGTAGACCGAACTCGCATCGCGGGCTTCACGAAGCGACTTCCAATTCGATTCCGTGACTTCGATCGAAGACATCGCTTCGGGATCGGGTCCACCTCCGCGGACGAATCCGAAGATCTCAATACCGAGCTCGCGAAGGAAGCATCGTGCCAGCGCTCCCATCGCCGTTCGTCCTGCAGTCTCTCTCGCGCTCGCTCGTTCGAGGGTCTCACGGCAATCGGGCGTGAGCCACTTGATGCTTCCCGCGAGATCGGCGTGTCCGGGGCGCGGCCGCTCCACGGGCGGGGTTCGTTCGAGGTCGTCGAGCCTGCTGTCCTTGTTTGGTACCAGGATGGCGATGGGCGCCCCCGTGGTCTGGCCGAGCCTGATGCCTCCGAGAAACTCGGCGTGATCCGTCTCGATCCGCTGGCGACCACCTCGGCCGTACCCTCCCTGTCGTCTCACGAGTTCGGCGTCGATCAGATCGGTGTCTACCGGCACGCCCCGAGGAAGACCCTCGAGGAGTGAGATGACACCCGGACCATGGGACTCGCCGGCGGTTCGATAGGAGAGCAATGCCATCCCCGGATGGTACGTCATGCCGTCGGTTTCAACCCGGACCCCGCGACGTCAGTCGCTTTGCCGGAGCCGTCTGGCCAGATCATCCGCCTGTTCCTTGGTCATTTCCGCGCCGGCGATGACGAACTTCCGGGAGAGCGTCGCGTTGAGAATCGGCGTCGTGACGATCCGGCCGTCGACAAACACGGCCACCGGCTTCGACAGCCAGCCGGACGTGAATTCCAGCAAGGCCTCGGTGGCGGCGTCGTCTAGATCGATCAAGACGGCATTCCGGTCCTGATCGTCAACGATTGGCTCGGCGATGAATACGCCGGAGGCGTCCACCACGATGTCGGGAGAAATCCAGACTCGGGTTCCGCCGATCACCCTCTCGGACTTGGTCCAACCATCCATGGGATCGATGGATGCCGCTCGAATCTCGAAGATCGAAGCATCCTTATCGGGGATCGTGGAGCACGCCGCGGGAAACACGGCTGTCCCTAAAATGACTGCGAATGCGAGAATTCTGAAGCAATGGGACATCGATCGTGACTCCGAGAAGATTCTGCCAGCGGGCTTCTCCCACTTCGGCCGGGACAGGTCCCAGCCGATGGCGGCACCTACGATATCCGCCATGAACCAAGCGGAAGGCCTCATCCAGAAAGTTCCCTTCTCTAAGCCGCCACAAAACTGACCGCCACTGCGGCGCTCGCCCACGACCGGGCCGATCCGCGACCGCCGACGAAGACCTCGTACGCGTCGTACGCTGACCATTCCGAGCCCTACCCTCTCGCACAGGAACCGACATGGAAGCAGGCACGACAGACCAAAAAAGACGCACCGCCCTGGTGACGGGGGCGAGCGCCGGGATCGGCGAGGCATTCGCCACACATCTTGCCGCCCAGGGTTTCGATCTTGTGCTCACGGCAAGACGGCTGGACGTCCTGCAGAAAATTGCGGAGAGATTGCAGGCCGAGCACCACGTTAACTGCCGGGTTATTCCTGCTGATCTCACCAATCCAGAATCGCCACGTCGCATCTTCTATGAACTCGCTCGAGACGAAATCGAGATCGACGTGCTGGTCAACAACGCTGGCCTCGGTCTCAAGAAGTCCCTGCTCACCCACGACTGGCGGGAGATTGCCGCGTTTATGGAGATCATGGCCGTCGCATGGCTTCATCTCTCGAAGTTGGCGATCCCCAGCATGCTGGAACGTGGATACGGCCGGATTGCGAATGTCGCCTCGCTTGCGGCGTTTGCCCCCGAGCCCCCGGGCGGCCTGTACTCCGGGGTCAAGGCGCAGATGGTGACCACCAGCCGCGGGCTCCGGCAGGAATGCCTCGGAACGGGCGTGCATATCACCGCAGTCTGTCCCGGCTATACGCATACCGAGTTTCACAGCCGCCTCGGCATTCCGGATCTGGCGAAGAAGATGCCCCGCTGGATGTGGCAGCAGCCCGCGGCGGTCGTCTCGGAAGCCTGGCGTGCCTGCGAACGCAATCGCCCCGTGGTGGTCACGGGAAGAGCGAACAAGATGTTCCGCCTGATGCTCGCCTTGATGCCCTACGGGATGGCGGAGAAGAACATGCCGAAATCGATTGCCGACGTTCGGAACCGCGGCCGAGCCTGAGGACGATCATGCACCGTCGGGATCAACCGAGCCAGCGAGGCCAGAAGATCTGGAATCGAGGATCCCGCCGCGATTCGAACCGCAATCGCACCACACGATCCAATCCCACGATCCGAACTTCGATTCGATCCGAGGAGTTCGGTTCGTGGAAGACCATCGTGACGGTGCTCTGGCGTTCTCGTTGTCGACCTGACTCTGTTCGAATCACGCCAAGTCCGACTTCGATCCGCTCATTCCGACGGGATGCGGATGGTGGCACTTTTTGTTTTCTTCCGAGCACCTGCTGAGAAAAGAACTTCGACCATCGATTTTTCGACGGGTGCGGCAATTCCTCGGTCCAGTTCGTATTGATGACGGAAGGCAGAAGATGCCCTGCGGACCGCAAGGCCGACGCATCGGAAAGCAGCCGTTCCAACCGGCGATCGACGATCATCCTGATATCACACCGACGGCCAAGCTCGACGGCATGACATTCCAGCTCTTCGCGGACCACGCCTTCGGCCATGGGCGTCCTGTTGCCTCGAGGGAAGGGAAAGACCGTCAACGTCTGGCGGATCTTCATCCATTCCGCGAAGCCTGGAATTGAAGGATCCAGCACCGCCGATGGCTCAATAATCTGGCCCACGTCGACGAGCAACCGTCCCTCGTCATCGCGCCACGCGACCTGAGGCGATTCCGCACCCTCTACAATTGCGGCGTCTCCGGTCTTTCTCGGCTGCCGTGTTGTCGCATTCGGTGAGGGCATTCAATCGCTCCCGCGAAGTCCGTGATCACTTCAAGTCGAGCATACCAACCGAAAGATCCATGATCGAACAAGAAAATCGCAGGATGTGATCTGGCCGGTAGAAATGAGGTTTTGCCCGTCGACTCCGAGTGTTGCCGGCCAGTCTCAGCGGGACAAAATCGACGCGAAGAGGCCTGCAGGAGCCGCCACCCCGGTCCAGATTTTGAACTGCGACTCCGCCTGAGCGATAAACATCGCGGATCCATCAATGACTCGAGCGCCCTCCGCTTCGGCCTTCGCAAGAAGCGGGGTCATTCGCGGGGCATACACCGTATCCATCACGGTCACTGAGCCATCAAGCCGCACGGAACGGGGAAGAACCGAATCGCCGGCCCCATCGCCACCGTCCATCCCGACCGACGTGCCGTTGATCAAGGCATCAAAATCGGAGGCCGTCACGTCTTCGATATCACGCCCGACCGTCACATCGCCGTGAACCTTGAAGTCATCCCGAATCGCATTTGCCCTGGATCGGGTGCGATTGAAGATCACGACCCGCGCTCCGACATCCAAGAGTCCGCAAGTCACCGCTCGGGCCACGCCACCGGCCCCGAAGATCGCGACGCGAGCGCCATGCAGTTCGGCCGTCGATTTTCCCATGCCATGAGCAAGCGATTCCACCGCAGCGTGCGCGTCCGTATTCGAACACGCGAGTGACCCGTCCTCCAGAATCGCCAAGGTGTTCGCGGCACCGATGCGTCGGGCCGTTTCGTCCACGACACCGCCTGCCTCCTGGACAAATCGCAGGAGATGCTCCTTGTGCGGCAGCGTCACACTGCACCCGCTGAAGTCGAGACGCGGATGCTCGATCAGTTCGAGCAGACTGGCCTTGAAGGACTCCCAACCGCGCAAGACTGGAAGCGGGATGTAAACCGCGTCCACTCCCACCGCTTCGAACCCCTGATTGTGCACCAATGGTCCGAGCGAGTGAGCGACCGGGTGCCCGATGACGCCGTAGACGCGGGTAGACGGCCCGATATGGTCGAAACGAAACCGCTCACGGAGTTGGCGGACCGTGAGTTGGCCCGGCGCCGTGGCGCCGCCCGTCTCCGAGGCTGCGAATGTCAGGAAGCCACCGAACTTCGGGGCCAGAATGCGGCTCATCTCGCCGAACTCGCCCATGCAAAGCGCGATCATCGGCTTCTGGCGTTCCGCGAGCAGATCGAACATCTCGAGATTGTCTCGAATGCTCCTCGCGGTGAAAACTATCTTCCCAACTGCGCAGGGCTCGGTCTCGATCATGTCGGCGACCCGAGAGAGCAGATTCGCCGGCCGGCCTCCGAAGTCGTGACTTGAGAGCACCAGCCTTGCTGAGATGTCTCGGACCTGTGCCGCATGGTCGACCGCAAGGCGCACTTTTTGTCGCAGATTGGCGCTCCGCTGCCAGGCCGCAAGCTCAAGATCGAAGTAGGCCGGGGGATGATCGGATACTCCCATCGCCTCGAGTATCGAGATTCGGGTCTGTTCGTCACCATCCCAGGTTCCACCCTCATCCTCGGCACGGATGGTGGCGATGCATGGCGCCGGGCTCTTCTCCAGCAACTCCAGAATGGCCGGAAGGCCTTCCGGATGTTCCGCGAGCGCATCGAGTCTCCACTCGATCATCCGGGCACCCTGCTTGACCGAATCCGCGCCACGGGCGATCGCGTGAGGGACGTCCAATGGGGCGTCGACGAAAATGGAGACGCAGATGAAGGTCATGGCCACAGTGTAGGTCGAGACGACTGAAGCCTGTTCCCTCGGACCGCGATTCGGATGCCCTGCCCGAGCATGGATTCCAGAACGAACCTCGGCGGGAGGAGCGCATGACGAGGTACACTTCTGCATCGTGAACCAACTCCCACCAGACATCCGGGCCGCTGCGGTATTTCTGAGAGGCAACCTCTCGGGACTCATCCGATTCGACACCGAGTACATGCCAATTCGCGTCGTCCTCGCACCTGATGGGCGGATCGTGGCGTCCGTGATGGAGTCGATGCTGCGATCGATCGACTGCGCCCTGTACCTCCCTGAAGAACCCAACAATGAAGAGGATGATGTCCTCCAATTGATGGTCTCTCTGGAACGATTCGAGGAAGACGGGGAGCATGGGCACCTTGCCGATCGTTGGCGGATCTACCACGGCGATCCTCCCGACGTCCGCTGGGCCTTGATGGCAATCGATTTCTGCAAGTTCGGCACGCTCGCCATCGATGGCGAGGCGATGACGTCTCCGAATTCGCTGTCCGACGACGAAGCGGCCGTCTGCCGTCTCATGAATCAGGGTCGAGAAGCCGATCTTCGCGCCCTCGCGCTCCGATTCCGGGAGATCGAGATCGAAGCGCCGCGAATGGTCGGAGTCGATCCACTCGGGTTCGACATCCGAGGACGCTTCGACGTCGTTCGAATCGACAGCGACCGCGACTTGGTGTCCGGCGAAGACGCCATCGCCTTCATCGACGAACTGCTGGCCTCGACCGAGTGACCCATACGGCCAACACCGCTTCCGTCATGCCAGAGAGAGCCGAACTTTGCCGATCCATGTGCTTCTGAACTGCGTCGGTGATCCGATCCCCATGTTCACGGAAGCGGGCGTTGCCGCCGAAGACGTGATCGTCACCCCAAATGCGACGCATCTGGCGATCGCGGATCTCCATCGCCTCATCCACGGCTCGACTGCGATCCTCGCACCGCTCACCCTCAAGGTCGACGGCAAGTTTCTCGATGCCGCGGGTTCCAGCCTCAAAGTCATCGCCAATTACGCGGTCGGCGTGGACAACATTGATCTCGAAGCCTGTGCGGCGAGAGGTGTGACGGTCTGCAACGGACCGCCTCCGATGGTCGAACCCACCGCGGACATCGCATGGGCACTGCTGATCGCCACCGCAAGACGCCTTCGCGAAGGCATACGCCTAGCCGAGTCCGGTGATTGGAACGGGTACGACCCACAACTCCTTCTCGGGCATCGGTTGCATCGCGGAACCCTGCTCGTCGTCGGTGCGGGGAGAATCGGGGCCGCCGTGGCGCGGCGATCAATCGGCTGGGAAATGCGGGTTCTCTATACCGCGAGATCTCGGAAGCCAAACCTGGAAGTGCCGCCGATCTCCGCGACCAAGGTCACCCTGGAGGAGGGACTTCCGCTCGCGGATGCGGTCGTGCTCACAATCAGCTTGGAGCAATCGACGCGGCACCTCATCGACGCCGCAGCCATCTCCCTCATGAAGCCGACCTCCGTTCTCGTGAATGTGAGCCGTGGACCGGTGGTCGACGAATCAGCGCTGGCGACTGCACTGATTGAAGGACGAATCCTCGGCGCGGGACTGGATGTCCATGAACACGAACCTGCCATCGACCCCAGGCTGCTCGAATGCCCCAACGTCACCGTGCTGCCCCATATTGGATCGGCGACCTTCGAGGACCGTCTTGACCTCACCCGACTGTCGGTCCGGAACATTTCGGCTGTCCTCGCCGGCCGGAAGCCTCCTCACGAAGTCGCCTCGCCTGAACCTTCCCCCTGATCACAGGTTGCTCTCGGCCTCTGAAAATGATGTCATTCTCTTCGAGAAGAACGGCTGAAAACGGCCCCGAACCTCTTGCGGGACATTCGCCCTGCGGCGTCGTCTATCATTCTCCGTAACCAGACTTTCTCCGGAGCAATTGATTCATGGACATGCCTAACCTCAACAACGACATGATCGACGGCACAGCGGCCAAGGCGGCCCAGGCCTACGCCAACCAGTTCGGCACGCCAGGATTCGATGACCCTCGGAAGTTCTACATCGACCAGCACTATTCCGGCTATTCCGAGGAGAATCAGGAAGTCTGGCAGGCCCTGTATGACGGACAGATGGAATTCCTCGCAGATCGAGCGTCGGACGTCTACCTGAACGGAGCCCGCGCCATCAACTTGGTGCGCGATCACATTCCGCATCTGCAAGGCGAGCATTCCGTCAACCGGTTCCTGAAGCAACTCACCGGATGGGAGAGTTGTGCGGTGCCCGGATATCTCCCTGCGAAGGCGTTCTTCGCGTGCCTCTCCCGTCGCGAGTTCCCCACCACCGTCGTGATCCGATCGAAGCAAGCCATCGACTATCTGCCCGAGCCGGACATCTTCCACGACGTCTTCGGCCACGTGCCGCTTCACGCGGATCCGACCTTCGCGGATTTCCTGCAGACCTACGGGCAAGCCGCCCTGACCGCGACCGATGACGCCGATATGACCCGTCTGTCACGCCTTTTCTGGTTCACCGTCGAGTTTGGTCTGATTCGCGAGAAGGGCGAATTGAAGCTCTACGGCTCCGGCCTGATCTCCTCGCCGGGCGAGAGCGTCCACGCCTTGGAGAGCCCGGACGTCGAGCGTCGGACGTTCGATCTCGATCAGGTCTGCGATACCGACTTCGAGATTGATCACTATCAACCGATCCTCTACGTCCTCGATTCCTTCGAGCAGCTTCGGGACGCCATGAATCAGTACGCCAACCGGATTCTCGAGAAGAACGAAGCGACCGCCGGCGGCTGATCGCGGCCTTGCACTCCCTCCAAGACGAACCCCACCTCCGCCCTCACGGCCTCTAGAACCTGGAAGAGAACCACCCGATGCCACCACGACCCGTCTCGCTCAAGACGCCCACCATTCCCGTCACCGAGTTTGCCCAGAGACGCGAGAGGGTGGCCAAGGCGCTCAAGAACCGGATCGGCCTGATTTTCGCCGGTCAATCCGACGCGGCGCTTCACGGCGCCTACCGACCGCATCCACACTTTGAGTACCTCACTGGAATCACCGATGAGCCTGGTGCGATTCTTCTACTGGATCCCACCGCTCCCGCCAATCGCCAAGCGACGCTCTTCTTGAAACCACTTGATCCGGAGGTCGAGAAATGGGACGGACTGCGCGATGAGATCGGCACACCGCTCCGGCAGCGGTACGGAATCTCCCAGATCCATCGACTCCCGCGTCTCGGGCGGGAGCTTGATGGATGTCTCACTCGCACTCGAAAATTTGGCTGCCTTCACTCCTTCGCATGGCTCGGGCAGGACGTCTCGCCCGATCTCCGAATGTTCCGCGACGTCAGCGAGCGATACTTAGACATCGAGATCGAAGATTGCACCTCGGTGCTGTCCGTGATGCGATCCGTCAAGAGCAAGTCCGAACAAGCGATGATTCGAGAGGCCTGCGAAATTTCGCGGACGTCCTACGACCGCATGCTTCGCAGTGTTCAACCGGGCATGACGGAATGGGACGTCATGGAGACGCTCGAACACGGGTACCGATCAAGCGGCTCCCGAGGTCCGGGCTATAACTCGATCGTCGGAGCAGGGTTGAACGGAACGGTGCTCCACTACACCGCGAACGACGCCCCCATCGGAGACGGCGACCTCATCGTGATCGATTCGGGTGCCGACTATCGAGGCTACACCGCGGACGTGACACGAACCATCCCCGCCAACGGCCGATTCTCCAAGCGACAAAAGGAGGTCTACGAACTGGTCTTGAAGGCACTGATGGCGTCGATCAAGGTCGCCAAGGCAGGATGCACGTTTGCACAGATCGACAAGGCTTCGCGAGAGATCATCAACAAGGCCGGATACGGCGATCGTTTCTTCCACGGCATCGGCCACCATCTCGGCCTCGAAGTACATGACATCACGCCAAAGGGCCCGCTCAAGGCCGGCGCCGTGATCACGATCGAGCCCGGGATCTATCTTCCGGATGAGAACTTCGGCGTCCGCATCGAAGACAACCTGCTCATCACGAAGGACGGCTGCATCAACCTCACCAGCGACATCCCGAAGACAATTGCCGCGGTGGAAAAAGCCATGGCAGACCGCTGAGTGCGAACTCCCCGCGTCACTTCGAAAGCGTCGAGCTCGGAGTGATGCCATCCGACGGAGCGGCCGCTTCTGTCGCCGGTGTCCGTGCAAGGTTGGGAACCGCGAAGTTTTTCGCCCATTCCGCCGCAAGTGCCGCGTAACTCTGGAATTCCCGACGACCCGCTGACGCCACCAGAACCTTCGGGGGACGCGGCGTCTCCGTGGGCTCTGAAATCACCTCCACCTTGCGACGCGACTCCGCCGTTCCATAAGTCCCTCGAACTCCGCGCAACAGCCCGGTAGGAACATCGATCCAGACCTCGAGCGACGTTGACTGGTCCGCGGAACGAAACTGGATCACCTCGCATGACGCGCCATCCGACCATATCTGCGTGGATGCCTCGACGGTTCCGTCGGAGCCGATGAGGGTGAAGAACGGCGCGAAGGCGTCTTCAACATCACTGGCAAGACGAAGACGGACTTCGATGGGCATCTTCGAAAATGGCCAGATCCGATCGAGCACTTCAAGTTTCGAAGTGCTCGCTCCGACCGAACGTTCCCTGATGATCATCCCCGGGAAGTACTGCGATTCGACATAGACATCCTGGCCGATCAGGGTCCAACTCGCCGTCGGCGACATCACTTTTAAGTCACCCGTCGGCGCGAAGATTACTCGAGCCCGTTCCATCCGCACCACGTCACCGGCGGGGTCAACCCATCGAGCATTGGTGAGAACGGTCATCCCGGGCGTCGTCTGATATCGCTTCCTGACAGACGCCATCGCCGACGCCGCTTCTGCGGTGATCTTCGGGACCATTTCTCCGCCCGCGGCCGGAGTTTCCAGTGACGAAGAGAGGAGGCACGCGAGGACGATGACCATCGCATTCATGAACAGGCTCCAGGCTGAATTGAGCGGGAAGAAAAAATCTCCTCCCTCGGGTACGTCAGTGGGTCAATGAACTTCGCCCGAATGCATGATCAACAACACCACGGACCAAACCGGAGGAAACGAGCTGATCAACACACCGAACCAGATAAGCAGGAACGCTACTCGAGGACGAACGCGTGCCACCACCTCGCAGACGATGATCACGAAGAGGATCAAGCCGAACTTGAAGAGGATGGCACCATTCAGCGCCCACGCGTCGATCACCAGCTTGGCGACGGGGTTCACTTCCTCGCCTCCGTCACGCAGGATCAGCCAAGTCAGCATGATGTCGAGACTACTCACAAAGAGAAGCCAGACGTACAACTCGGGGAATCTCATCTCTGGAATGTCAAGGAGCCCCGGTCTCGAGGTCGTCGTCGCGAGCGAAGTGATCGGTGCACGGCCGGATGAGGGCTCGTCGCCCCCTTGGTCTTGATTCGGATGGCCTGATGACATGACGAGACCCCTCGAAGCGACCGCACCGAGCAACGTGCCGCGGTCATCAGTCTACGAGACCCGCGGGTCGACGGTCCGCTGTTGATGCACCCTTGGCTTGACCAACCGCCTTCCCGGCGGTTTTCATCTTCTGGGGATCGATCTCGAAAGTCTCCACCGACCAGAAAGGCGTGCCTTCCGCCCGTCGGACCGATTCCGGCCGCCACGCGGAGACCCAGACCCGCCGACCCGCAATGCCTGGGATGAAACTCATCGCGTAGAGACCCGCCGCCTTGAGACTTCCCAATCGGATAGCGATCCAGAAAATACGACGCCCTTCCGAAGGATACCTGAATCCCAACCGTCGCCCGCACTTGCGAATCCAGGCGCAGACATAGCTCCGAATCGCACGTCGAGCTGCGACGGGAATCTGAAGCTCCGTTCTCCGCCTCACGTCACGATCAAGATCGCGAAGCGAGGGAATCATGGTTCGGAAGGCGTCCATTTCATCACCGGTGACCGCGGCCGCGTGCATTCGATAGCGGCCCAGTGGCGCGATGTGTTCGACCAGGGGCCCCATTGCGACGAGCATGCCCGGGAGGTAGCACGCCTCTCCGCCACCGAGCTGACCTTCGATGTATGGCCGGGCACCAAGACGGACCAACGCTTCTCGACGAGCACAGTAGAAGCTCGGAAGAATGGGCAGGCCCTGATTCGCGACCCGACTGAAACTCGACGCGTCATGAATCGTCACGGTGTCATCGATGGCACGTTCATACGGGGTCGGACCTTCCTCTGGATGAAGGAAGCAGCGATATCGCGTAAACCCGGCAAGTGCTTCCGGGTGCTTCTCCATCATC
>CALFOM010000091.1 GCA_937919685.1 uncultured Phycisphaera sp. | reverse complement strand
CGTCCTGCCCGGCGGCGGCGAGCGTCATGCTCCCGATCGCGGCAAGCACCGCGGCGGCTCGGAGTCCTGGGAAACGGCTGACACCTCGGTTGGAGGCGAGTCCGGTGGAATCGATCGACTTAACGCTGGACAGCATGCTGGCATTCCCTAATAGGGGGCTGGAACGAAGGCTTCTTCCGCTTTTCGAAAACGAACGACGAACGTGGCGAGCGACCGGAAAATCCAGCATCTCGTCGCTGGTTCATCGGTCAGCCGAAGTGGCATTCCCCACAGTTCCTGACCGATTCAAGACCTATTCTCGGTCGTCCCGGCACGAACAGCCGTCGAGATCTGGCTGGCAGAGCGGAGCCAATGGCCTTCCCGTGACGCAGACCGGGCCCTGACGGACCGCTGGAGCAGAATCGACGCCATCACAATCGCCTCAATCGAGCTTGACCAGCAATTCTTGCGCGTCCGTCGCGTCGCCGCTATTGGTCACGTCACTTGCGACATCGGGACCGGCGTCCGATCGCGGGCGGAGATGACTGCGGCCTCCAGAACCCGCTGGGTCTCGAAGGCATCCACGAAGTCTGGCATCGGGACCTCCGGATCACCGCCAGCGAGCATTCGATCGATGTCCGCGGCCTGGGAGACGAAGGCGTGCTCGTAGCCGAGACCGTGGGCCGCGGGCCAATAGGCGTGGACATAGGGATGTTCGCCCGCCTCCGTGCACATGATCCGGCTCCAGCCACGAAGGCCGGGCTCGAGGGTGTGATCCCACCACTGAAGCTCGTTCATTCGCTCGAAGTCGAACTTGAACGAGCCGAGCTCGCCGTTGATCTCGATGGTGTTGCGATTGAGATTGCCGGTGGCAACCCGGGTTGCCTCAAAGCTCCCGATCGCACCGCCCTTGAACCGGGCGAGGAAGAGCAAGGCATCGTCCACCGTGGACTTGCCGGTCCGCTTCCGTCCGCGGCCCGCGTTCTTCGACCCTTTTTTGATGGTCCCCTTGATCGCACTGCCGGCCTCATCGACCAGTTCACGCTGCTTGACGAACGTCTCCTGCACCGACCCGACGACCTCGCTGACTTCGTCACCGGTCAGAAAACGAGCCATGTCGATGATGTGGGCATTGAGGTCGCCGTGCGCCCCAGAACCGGCCTTCTTCGATTGGAAACGCCAGACCAGCGGGGTGTCAGGGTGACCCCAGTCCTGAAGGTAGGACGCCCGGACATGGAAGATCCGACCGAGCCGACCGGATTTCACGAGGCGGTGGGCGTAGGCGATCGCGGGAACCCGGCGATAGTTGAACCAGACGAAGCTCCGAACGCCCTTTCGAGCGGCCTTCTTCGCGGCGTCCCGCATCAATCGGGCATCGTCCAGCGTGCCAGCCATCGGCTTCTCGCAGGCGGCGTGCTTCCCCGCTTCAAGGGCGGCAATAGACATCTCCGCATGAAGATGATTCGGGGTGCAAACATCGACCAGATCGACATCGGGATCACGAACCAAGGACTTCCAGTCGTCTGTGCCGGACGCCCATCCCCACTGCCCGGCGAATCTTCGGGATTCTGCGAGATCACTTCCGCAGGCCGAATGCATCACCAGCGGCCTCGGGAGGTCGAAGAAAGTCCCCGCCGATCGCCAGGCATTCGAGTGCGCTCGGCCCATGAAACCGGTTCCGAGGATCGCGACCCGGAGTTCAGCGTTCTTCTTTGAGCTCGGTGCGACCGCGGCGGTCGCGGCGGTATTGCGTCTTCGCGTCGTCTTCTTCTTGGCCATCTCTGTGATTCTCCGGGGTAGCGGGTGGGCGTCCTCGCGAAGGTTATCCTACTGACCGACGCGGTCGCGCTCCGTGGCCTCGCCGAAGCAAGGACCCCCAACATGCCCATCGATTCGTTCGCGTCCCAATCCCACGACCTGGATGCCCGCCTTGACCAGTTGAGCAGGGAGCTCTCCACTGAACGTCGTCGCCGACGCCGGCTGGAGAAAGGAGTGCTCGCACTCGTTCTGGTCGCGATCGGCGCCGGATCGATCGCGGCATCTTCACTTCAGGCGACCTCCGACGTGGTCCGAACCAAGCGGCTGGAGATCGTCGACGAGAGTGGCCGCATCGTCGTGCTCGCCTCCGCTGCGAAGCATGGAGGGCGAATCGACCTGTGGGACGACGCTGGTACGAACTCCGCTCGCCTCGGGGGAAATGGAACCGGCGGCGACCTCGCCCTCTGGAACCGAGCGGGCGAACAAGTGGTCGCGGCCTTTGCCGATGGAACCGCTGGACGATTGGAAGTCAACACCAAGGGCGGCGCGGTCGGCATCGCGATTTCCGCGGACGATCGCGGCGGCCTGCTGACGGTGTCCGATGGCAACGGCGAATCGGTAGCCGAAGTTCGTTGCGGCACGGACGGCGGAGAGTTCGCCGCGATCGCGGCCGGACAAGACATCGCCCTGCTGGCCTCTCGCAACGACGGCGGCCGGCTCACCCTCCTCGACGCAGACGGTCGGGAGTCGGCGAAGCTCATGGGTACCGGACGACTTGACCTCCTCCGCGATCGCCAGATCCAGACATCACTGATCGCCACTGGGAGTGGCGGCGGGCTTCGGCTTTCCGCACCGAGCGGCCAGGTTCGCATCACCGCCGACGCCTCCACGTCCGGCGGACTCGTTCAGACCCACGATCGCAACGACGTTCCCGTGGTGGCGATCGGCTCGGGAGACAGTGGAAGCGGCGTCCGCGTCCGGAACGGCGACGCGGTCAGTGTGGCCGCGGTCGGCGTCGATTCGGACGGCCATGGTGCGATTGAGATCTCCAGCCTCTCGGGTGATCGGTGCGGATCTCTCGTAGTTGGCGAATCCGGCGGAAAGCTCTTCCTCGGAAGCAACAAAGGCGAGCCGTTCATCGAAGCCGGCGGCGACAGTGACGGCGGCCTGATGCAGGTCTACGATCGAAACGCCCAGGTCGCCGCGACGATCCAGGGCGTGGGCGAGGGCGGTCGCATGGTGGTGGGCGTCGAGAGCAAGGGCATCGGCGCATCGCTCGAAGCTCGCGGCGACGGACCCGCGTCCCTCTCCATCTTCGGACCTGGCGGACGCTCGGTGGCCATCGCCGCCTCACCGAATGGTGGACTCATCAATCTCCTCGATGTCGGCGGCAGCGTGGCGTTCGCTGCGGGCGCCGCAACGGATGGCCCCGGCGGCGTCATGGCGATCCAGAATGGAAAAGGTGCGAGAGTCATTCGCGTCGGAGTGAACGCTCGCGGCGAAGGTGAAATCGAAGTCTACGACGCGGCCGCCACCCGAAAGCGCAAGATCTCCGCACCATGAGATTCACACGCATGCCTCATCGCAAATCAGCGGGATTCCTCGCCGCCATCGCCCTTCTCTTCGCGGTCGCGCCGGACGACGCCTCGGCGATTCCTCCGCTTCCCGCCAAGACGGCACCAGCGATCGACCAGGCCGTAGCCCAGGTGCCTCCGACGCTCGCGTCGCCTCAAATGACCGTGACGACGTTCCTCGAATCGATGGCCAAAGGCACGACGAGCGGCAACTCGACGGCGGCGACCTGCTTCGAATCGAAATCGCTCCCGACGAGCATCGCGGTTCGTGACCGGGTGATGAGCGACTTCGCGAATGCCCTTCAGTGGCTTGGGTGGGACCCCACGACCGCGAAGGAACTGCCAACGGAATCGTTCAAGGGCGAGCGGTCACTGCTCTTCCCCGCCGCTGCCAAGTTTTCCAAGCAGATAGAGGAGCAGAGCTCACGACTGGCCGCAGTATTTCCCGGCGAATGGAAGATCGAGCTCATTCGCAGCGACGACACGACGTATCGATTCCCGGCGACGACGATCACTGCCGGCACGCTCGACGGCGTCACCGATGCGATCACCCGACTTCGCCGCGAGTCCGGCGACCGGCCGCAGTCCATCCAGGACCTCGCCGAGTGGATGAATCTCAACGCGCCTGAGTGGATGCTGAACCGAATGGTCTTTCTCGCCGTCTGGCAGTGGATCGGCCTTGCCACGATCGTGCTGCTGGGCCTCATCGTGGATCTCCTCGTCCGCGTGTTCATGGCCCGCATCCTCCGATCGGCGATGAAACGCTTCTACAAGCCCACCGACGAGACATTGATCCGCCGTTCGGCTCGAGGTGTTGGCGTCGTCGCGGCGACCTTGATCTGGATTTTGCTCCTGTCGTTTCTTGAACTCCCGCTCGCCGGACTCGCAATCATCGCACCCGCCGCGAAGTTCGCCTTTGTTCTGGCGATCCTCATCGCTGGCTGGCGACTGATCGACCTCTTCGCGGAACTGATCGGGCAACATGCGAGCCAGAGTGAGACCAAGATCGACGACGTCATCGTCCCGATGGCGCGGAAGACCGCCAAGGTTCTGCTGGTGATTTTCGGGCTGCTGAATCTCGCACCGATCCTCGGGCTTGATCTGGGCCCCTTGCTGGCGGCGATCGGCATCGGTTCCTTCGGGCTGGCATTCGCGTTCAAGAACTCGCTCGAGAATCTCTTCGGCAGTGTGACGGTCATTCTCGATCGCCCTTTCCTGGTCGGCGACTGGGTGGTCTTAGACGACGTAGAAGGCACCGTGGAAGACGTCGGACTTCGATCGACGAAGGTCCGAACGTTCTACAACTCGCTGGTCTCGATCCCGAATTCGAATCTGATCACCAAGAAGGTCGACAACTACGGCGCTCGGAAGTACCGCCGGTGGTCGACGAAGGTCGGCATCCTGTACGGCACGCCGCCGGCGCGGATCGACGCCTTCTGCGAGGGGATCCGTGAACTCGTCCGGCAGCACCCCTACACCCGCAAGGACTACTACCAGGTTTGGCTGAACGGATTCGCCGAAAGCTCGCTCGAGATCCTGGTCTACGTTTTCTGGGAGGCCCCGGACTGGCAGACCGAACTTCGTGAGCGGCATCGCCTGATGCTCGACATCATGAGGATCGCCGACGAACTCGGCATTGACTTCGCGTTCCCGACCCGCACCCTCCACGTCCGCCGCGCAGACCCAAACACCGAACCGACGAATGCCGAACTCGACCAAGCCGACCCGCTCGGCGCCCGGCGAGCCGGCCGCGTCACCACCCGGGATGTGGTCGCCGGCGATGCCTGGTTGGCCGAGAAACCGCCCCCCTACAACTTCCTCTCCGCCGAAGAGACCAAACGACTCGACGACATGACCGACGAAGAGCGGGCCGCCGCCATCGAGACCCGGCTCGCGGAGCGCAACTCGGCGGAAGTCGTCGCCAAGGCCGCAGAAGAGCCCGCAACTGGTTCGGAGAAGGTCGACTTCACCGAGCAACGGAATTCGGGCGGCGAGTGAACGCGCGATGGATTCGGACCGTTCCGGTTCACGGTGCCCGAGGTATGATCCCCCCCTCTGATCCGGCACCGCTTCGCCACCCGGTGTTTGCCTGATCGAACATAGAGGAGTCGTTTCCTTGACCAGCCAACCCCTGCCTGAAATCGCGGAATTCAAACTCGTATCACTGGACGCCGATTCCGGTGTCTTCGCGGTGCCGGGTACTGGATACCGACTCACCCTGCAGGTTCCGAAGGGATTCGACGCCCCGATCGGCCGACGCATCCGAGGCCGGGTGCGTGGACGAGCGCTGCGGATGCACCGGACTGGTGCGGGCGGGAACTTCATCGAGCCTCTTGATGGAAGACCTCGGATCGTTCAGGGCACCGTCCTCGCCATCGATCCGGCCGCCGACGAAGTGCTGATGGACCTCGTGATTCCGATCCGGCTGGAGATGTTTGAAGGTCAGTCTGCGAGCGAATTCGCGACCGGCGAGATGGTGAATTTCTACATGCACCCGGGTGCGACGTTCACTCCGGAAACGGCTGAGGCCTGAAGGCGTCGCCACCGATGCTGCTGCTCATCGACAATTACGATTCGTTCACCTTCAATCTCGTCCAGAGATTCGGCGAGATCGATCCGACCCTCGACGTTCACGTGGTTCGCAACGACCGCATCACCCCGGACGAGGTTGCGTCTCTCGACCCCACCTATCTCGTGATCTCGCCGGGGCCTTGCACGCCGAAAGAGGCGGGCGTGAGCGCCGCGGTCATCGAAAGGCTCCGAGGCCGAATCCCGATACTGGGAGTCTGCCTCGGCCATCAGACCATCGGGGATCTTCACGGAATGGTCGTCAACCGAAGCGCCGTGCCGGTTCACGGCAAGACGTCGCTCGTGCATCACGATGACCAAGGGGTCTTCCGGGGTCTGCCGAATCCGTTTCAGGCGACGCGGTATCACTCGTTGATCGTCCAGCGCGAGACAGTGCCCGCCGACTGGACCATCTCCGCGTGGCTCGAGGACGGCATGGTCATGGGACTCCGCCACCAGGGATCGGGACCGCCTATTGAAGGCGTCCAGTTCCACCCCGAGAGTTTCCTGACGCTCGAAGGCCCAAAGCTGCTGGCGAACTTCCTGTCACTCGGACGCTGAGCACCGGCTGATCAGGCGGCGGTTCCCGCGACGCCATCGCGAGTGACCAGAAAAAGCTCTCGAGTGATCGGATACGGAAGACGTTTATAATCCTGATCGACGCGCTTCCGCAGCCGATCCACGAAGTGCTCGGGATTGGCGGTCATCGCCACGAACATGTCTCGCGACGGCATGGCGACGAAGAAGTCGCCATCGAGTTCCGGCGCAAGCCGGGCATGCAGCTTTCCGAGAAGCACCCGCGATGCGTCGTAGCCGTCGTGCTCGCCGAGCAACGCCGCCCGTCCGCCATCCTGGCTTTCGATCACCTGGATCTGAAGGTCGGGGGAATATCTTTCAAGGTTGGTTCTGGCGATCGCATCGAGCTCGTCCATGCTCGTACCCCAGTGGATGACCTGCTCGACCGTGATCGAGACCGTCACCTGAGGCATGTCCAACACAAAGACGATCACGGTTCCATTCACCCACGGAACGTGAGCGACCTGCGCCTGATTGAGTTGCTGAAAGATCGAATCAGGCTGGATGCGAGGCATGACTCGCAACTTCGCAAGTTCCCATGGGATGGGCGTGACCCCGAGATCGTCACCCTCGAAGATCTTCTCAAGGTAGTCCTCGACGATCTCGGTCCCTCGATCCGGGGAGCCCAGAACCATTCGATAGAGATTCTCGAGCCCCAGATGCCGGCCATTGACCATCAGGTCAAAAGGTCCGCTCAGGATCACATTGTGCTTAGGCCAGTGTCGGTGCAAAATTGCAAGGACCTGTTCGCCAAATGCTTCGGGTTCTCTGGGAAGAGCGGCCATGGGAGCCTCCTATATGGTCTGACCCGACGGAAGTCGGGGACGTTCTGGGTCTTTGTTTGCATCGGATTGATGCGACGTCGCCTGTGGTCAGGTACGCTCGTTCCGGTCGTTTGGTTTTCGCTCCCCACCTGAGGCTGCAGAACCGCCTCGTTATCGGACGCGTAATCCGCCTTGACGATTTTCCTCGGACGCCCCTCCGGATTCGGACACCCCTGATGACCGATGCCATTGACGACACCGCCCACCGACTCCATCAATGGTGGGACCAGGGCCCCGTAGTTTCTGCTCGACCACTGCTCGTCATCGGCGGACCATGCGTCCTCGAGTCGGATGAGTTGAATCGCCAGATCGCCGAAACGATGAAAGCCGCCTGCGATGCGGCGGGTGCGACCTTCGTCTTCAAGGCCAGTTTCGACAAAGCCAACCGTTCGAGCATCTCCTCGGATCGCGGGCCCGGTCTCGACCGCGGGCTTCAGCAACTTGCCGCGATTCGAGCGTCACTCGACGTTCCCGTCCTGACCGACGTGCACGAACCGGCACAGGCGATACCTGTCTCGGAGGTCGTCGACATCATCCAGGTTCCCGCGTTTTTGTGCCGCCAGACCGACCTGCTGGCCGCGTGCGGCGGAACCGGCACACCGATCGCCGTCAAAAAGGGGCAGTTTCTTGCCCCTGCTGAGATGCGAAATGTCCTCGAAAAACTCCGCGAGTCCGGATGCACCCGAATGATGGCGACCGAACGAGGGACCTTCTTCGGCTACCACCGCTTGGTGAACGACTTCGTCGGACTCGGTGACCTCCAAGAAATCGCCGCGGAGTTCAATGCCCCGCTCTGCTTCGACGTCACCCACTCGACTCAGTTGCCCGGAGGCGAAGGAAACATGAGCGGAGGCCGACCCGATCGAGCCGCCTTGCTGGCAAGGGCGGCGGTCGCCGCAGGCGTCGAATCGGTGTTCCTCGAGACCCACCCCGATCCCCCGAAGGCCAGGAGCGACCGGGCCACCGTCCTCCCCCTCGACGAGGCGGCCTCCCTGATCGCCTCGCTCGCGGGCATTCGTGCGGTTCTCCGGGGTTGAGCACTCACCGAATCGAACCAACCACCGGAAGTTCGGGGCAAGTTTCGCCATCGATGCGATCGACCCGCTATCGTTGAGACAGGCATGAATACGAAGTGCGACCATTGCGAGAAGCCGGCGGAGGTCCATGAGATCGACGCCATCAAAGGGGTCCACGTGCACCTCTGCAGGGAGCATGCGGTCGAAGCTGGCTTTCAGGTTCCCCAAAGCGCACCGGTGACCGATCTACTCACGCATTTTGCCACCTTGCAAGCGCCCAGCCAGTCGCCGAAACGCGTCGAGAAGCCGACGGCCTGCGGGAACTGTGGCGCGACCTTCGCCAGATTTCGGAAGACTGGACTTCTCGGTTGCCCCGACTGCTACGAAGCGTTCTCGAAGCAATTGGACGGCGTCATCGCACGATCCCAGAACGGTGCTTCCAACCATACGGGGCGGGTTCCGGATCGTTCCTCGGCGCTCATCGATCTTCAAGCGCTCCGTCGGAGTCTGATCGAAGAACTCGATCGAGCGGTAGCGAGCGAACAGTACGAAAGAGCCGCGAGCCTGCGGGATCGACTTCACACACTCGCGAGCGAAAGCGCCGAGTGATGCCAGTCCCCCTATAGACGCCCCGGACCAGATCGCACCTCAGCCCTCCTCGACCGACGGTCGAACACCTCGGGCCCTTGACCCCTCCTCGGGATGCCCCGAACCGGAACCCACGCCGTGAAGTTGAAGCAGACCGGACCCTGGATCGAACACTCCGGCCCCGATGCCGACGTGGTGGTCTCGAGTCGGGCCCGCCTCGCCCGGAACCTCAGCGGACTCCCGTTCGTCAATCAGGCGAGCGACGCCGAGAAGCGAGAGGTTCTCCAACTCGTCCAGACGCTCCCCCTCGCCGGCGACCGCAGCGAGGAACTTCTCTGGATCGATCTGCAACAATCGACCCCGGAAGATCGCCGACTGCTCTTCGAACGACATCTGGTCTCTCGCCAGTTCCTAGAATCCGACTCGCCCCGCGCCGTCGCCATCGCAGACGACGAGCAATTGAGCGTGATGGTCAACGAAGAAGATCATCTGCGGATGCAGGTGCTACTTCCCGGCCTCAATCTCGAGGAAGCCTGGAGGCGAGTCGTCGACTTCGACCGACGCCTCGAGAAGAACGCGGACATCGCAGCGCATCCCCGATGGGGCTACCTGACGGCATGCCCCACCAACGTCGGCACCGCCATCCGATTCTCGGTGATGCTTCATCTCCCGGGTCTCCGCCTCACCAATGAACTCGAGCGACTTCGCCGGGCATCGAACGATCTCGACCTCGCGGTTCGCGGCTTCTACGGCGAGGGTTCCGACAGCAGTGGCGACTTCTATCAGGTCAGCAACCAACTCACGCTCGGTGTTTCAGAGACCGATCTCCTGGCGACATTCGTCGGCGAAATCGTGCCGCGGATCGTCACCTACGAGCGCATGGCGAGAGACATTCTGATCGAACGAAGTTCAACGCTCCTCGAGGACCGAGTCTATCGCGCTCTGGGCACGTTGCGATCGGCAAGGCTGCTGGCCATCGAGGAGTCGATGAAGCACCTCAGCCGAGTCCGGCTCGGCATTACGCTCGGTCTGCTCACGGACATCCCGCTGGGAACCGTCCAGCGACTCTTCCTCGAAGTCCAACCGGCCCACCTCCGACGCGTTCAACCGGACAGTATCGACGACACCGCGCTTGAACCTGTCACCGAGGATCGCTTGCTTGATGACGAGCGAACCCGCCGCCGCCGTGCGGACATGGTTCGATCAGCATTGTCCGAGTGATCAGGACAAAAAAATGATTCGATCGAGCGCCCCGAGCGCCGATCGTTGCGGAACGGCTCCGGCCCTCACGACGCGCTACGCGGTGTAGAGGAGGTCGCAGTCGGTTGCGAAATCCATGTCCTTCGCGGAGATCCCGCCCGCGTCATGGGTGGAGAGCGTCAGCGTCACCTTCGAATAGCGGATCAGAATGTCGGGGTGGTGCTGGATCTCCTCTGCACGCCCCGCGATTCTGGAGACGAAATCGATCGAGCCGAGAAAATCGCCGAACGCGTAGGTCCGTTGAATGGAATCTCCACTCCTGGACCAGTCAGGGCGATCGGCCAGACCACCCTCGATCGCCTCTTCTGTGAGTTTCTCGACCATGTCGTTTCCACTGCCGGGCGGCCCGGCGAAGTCGGCCGCGGATCGGCCGGAAGACCTTTGAACAGATTCCGCAAGTCGTGATGCGGCGATGACGTCACTATACCTCTTGTCATGGAACCCAATCCCTCCGAGACCCGCTTTGAAGATCGGCCGCGAACGACGAGGCTCGCCCCGAGCCCGACGGGTGATCTTCATCTCGGAAACGTCCGATCCCTACTCGTGGGATGGGCGTTGGCTCGCCGCCTAGGTTGGCAAGTCGTGCTTCGCCACGAGGATCTCGATGAGGAGCGATCCGACGAGGGTGGATGCGATGCCATCGAGGCTTCTCTCGAATGGCTGGGAATCGACTGGGATGGACCAGTCTTGAGACAGTCCAACGACCTCGAGCCGTATCGAGCAGCCATGACGCGTCTCGCCGAAGAGCGGCTCGTCTTCGCATCGAACTTGAGCCGCCGCGAGATTCGTGAAGCCGTCGGCGCCCCGCAAGGAAAAGGCACGGTGGTCTTCCCGGCGTCGCTTCGCCCGAACGATCCGAACGCATTCCGATTCGATGACCAAGATGTGAACTACCGCCTGACCGTCGAGCCCGGGACGGAACTGATTCGGGACGAACTTCGGGGCGAACGGGAATTCGATCCGTCCGAGGAGGTCGGCGACATGATTCTCTGGACGAAGAACGGTCGCCCCTCCTACCAACTCGCAGTCGTCGTCGACGATGACCGCCAAGGAGTGACAGACGTGATTCGTGGAGACGATCTCCTCTCCAGCGCCGCCCGACAACAACGCCTCCGCAGGACCCTCGGCATCGATGGGGATCTGAGATGGTGGCATCTCCCCATGGTTCACGACGAGCACGGTCGGCGACTGGCCAAGCGAGACGGTGATGCCGGAATCCTCGCCCTTCGAGACGCCGGAGTCTCCGCGGATCGCGTGATCGGACTGGTCGCCGCATGGTCAGGATTGATCCCGGAGCCATATGACTTGCCAGCTTCGGCGGTTCCGGATCTGGCCGACGAGCCCGCGATGCATAGACTGGTCGACCGGGAGTCCCGTACGCCGTGCCGCTTCACGCAGGAGGATGATCGATGGCTTCGCAAAAAGTAAGGGTCGCTACGGATCAGCTCGATCGAAATTCGCGATCGCTTCTCATCACATCCGCCGCGATCGCGATCGCGATCAGCGGATGTACCGAACCGTCCAATCCCGTGGACGGCGGCGTGGAAGAGGTCAGGATCGGGGAGATGACGTTCAATCTCGAGCTCGCACTCTCGACGGAACGCCGCCGCCAGGGGCTCGGCGGCCGCGAGATGCTGCCTGCTGATGGAGGAATGCTCTTTGCGTTTCCGCGGGCGGCGCAGCAGCGTTTCTGGATGTACGACTGCCTGATGGACATCGACATCGCCTATCTCGATCCGATCGGCTACATCACTGCCATTCACACCATGCCGAAGGAAGCTCCTCGCGGCGTCGATGAACTCGAGGTCGACTATCAGAACCGACTGCCGGGATATCCCAGTCGGTATCCCGCACAGTTCGTCATCGAACTCGCCCCCGGCATGTTCGAGACGCTCGGACTCGAAGCCGGCGATCGGATCGACATCCCGACGGACCGCCTCGAACTGCTCGGAAAGCAGTCCGAAAATGACGCTGAGGATTTGGGCTCCTACCGATGACTCGCGATCGGACGTTCTTGGTGGTTCGTCCAACGACGAGGAGCGAGTCGCTCAGACTTCCGGCCGTTCTTCACGAGCGGAGAGCAGCCGTTCCACGTGGGCGGCGACCATCTTCGCCATCGCGTCGGCTTCGAGATTGACACTCATCCCGATCTGCAACGCCTGAAGCGTGGTGCGGTCAAGCGTCTCGGGAATGAGTGCGATCTCGAATCCGGTCACCCTCGATCCCGAACCCTCGACGTCACGGAGAACCCGAGCCACGGTCAGCGAGACTCCGTCCACCGTGATCGAACCTCGATCGACAAGATGTTCACGAACCCCGGTGGGGGCTTCGATCCGGACTCGCCAGTCGTTTCCATCGTCAATTCCCAGAACCGTGCCGGTCCCGTCAACATGGCCCTGGACCAGATGACCGCCAAGCAGCGTGTCGAGCGTCGCGGCCCGTTCGAGGTTGACCAAATCGCCGACGACACGGCCACCAAGCGTGGTCATCTCCAGGGACCGCGGGATCACATCGAATCCGTGGTGACCATCCTTCGACTCGACGACGGTCAGACAGCATCCATTTACCGCGATTGAGGCCCCAATCTCGGGGCGATATGCCCACTCCGCGGCATCGACGATCAATCGCCGGCCCGTCGCCGTCGGCTCGATCGCCGTGATCCGTCCCATAGTCTCGATGAGTCCGGTGAACATGGCTGGAGCCTAACGGCGACCCTGACTTGCCGCCCGAATCGCCATCCTGAGCCATTGAATCCACGTGGACCATATCCCCGGACGCGTCCGCATCGAGATTCGGAACCGGTCAGCGGTGCCGATCGAACCCTTCAGCAGAGCGGTGGGAAGGCCATCTTGGGATGGGCTGAAACCCGGAGAAGTCACCCCGGGAATGAACGAACCCGGCTGCCCCGATACACTGTTCGCTTCGCGCGAGGCACCGGCTACGCGCGTCCGGCCAACTGGAGATACCGATGTCCGCAGCGCGTCCCAACCCTCGATTCCTCGCCCTCGTCCTTCTCGTCGGCTGCCTTCCAGCCGGCCTTGGGGCCTCCGTCGCTTCCGCGCAGGATAGAGACGCCGATCTCGCGGTCCGAACGGCCGAAATGGATCGCCAGTACGCATTTGGTCCGTCGCCGGCCCGCGAGATCAACTACCGCATCGCTTGGCAGAGTTCCACCGATGGCAAGGTCAAGCGGCTCGACGTCTTCGGCGGAGACGTCTTCGCGATGGGCGTACGAAATCAACTCACGCGATTCGATCGCAATTCTGGTTCGAGAGTCTGGAGCGTGACCGCTGCAGACGCTTTTGATACGGTCTGGGGTGTGACGCCAGGCCCCGACGCGCCAGGTCGGCGTCCGTTCGGACAGAACGACGACGACAAGATCTACATCACTTCGGACCCCTGCGTCTTCGAGCTCGACTACAACTCGGGCGCCGTGGTCGGCCGTCAGGATCTGGAGCGAATCCCGTCGACGGAAGTCCTCCCCCTCGGCAATCATCTGGTCTTCGGGACGCGAAGCGGCCAGATCGTCTGGCACCAGTTCGTCGTCGGCCAGGCTTGGCGAGCGAATCAGCTCAAGGGCCCCGTGGTCGCCAATCCCACGCTCGTGGGCTCAAGCGAAATCGTCTGCGCCAGCGAAGGTGGAACACTGCTGCTGCTCGACGGAAAGTCCGCGCGGAAGGTCTGGGGCGACAACCTCTTCGACGGCGTGACGGCGGCCGTCACCGCGGGAGGCGGGAAGGTCTTTGCCGCCAGCACCGACCAGTATCTCTGGGCGTTTGATGCCCAGACCGGAAAAGTCTCCTGGCGTTACTTCACCGAGAGCCCACTCGTCGACTCCCCGATCTACATCGATCAGGACGGCGGCCGCGTGATGCAATGGGTAGAGACCGAAGGCCTCGTCTGCCTTGAAGCCAACCCCGAAAACGCGATTGAAGGCCGAACGGTCTGGACCATCGAGGACGCCCGGGGCCAGGCGATCGGAATGATCCACGGTGACGTCGCGATCTGGGACGCCGACGCTCATACCCTCCGCCTTATCAACGCCTCCCAGGGTGCGATTACCAAAACATTGCAACTTCCTCAGATCGACCATCTCTCCATGGAAGACGACTCCATCTTCGCGGTCGCCGCGGATGGCCGAATCGTTCGCCTCGATCCGATCAAGTGACCATCACTCGGAACGGCTCCGACCGTCATCGATCTGCAACGCGATCGGTTCCGGTTGATGAATTCCCCTCCGGCGAGCACCATCGTTCCAGCATCACCTATTCGCATGAACCCGCATGACTGATCTCGTACCCATCCGCCGCGCTCTCATTTCCGTGAGCGACAAGAACGATCTCATCCCTTTCGCCCGCGGGCTCGTGGAACGTGGCATCGAGATCATCTCGACCGGCGGCACCCACCGGGCATTGACCAAAGCTGGCCTCTCACCCATTGCCGTGGAGACCCTGACCGGTTTTCCCGAGATGATGGATGGTCGGGTCAAGACGCTTCACCCCACCATCCATGGCGGGATTCTCGCCCGCCGGGACATGGCGTCACACGTCGCCGCGATGGCGAAGCACGACATCCAGCCGATCGACATCGTCTGTGTCAATCTCTACCCGTTCGAACAGACGATCCGGCAGGACGAGGTGACCACAGATGAAGCAATCGAGCAGATCGACATCGGCGGCCCATCAATGGTGCGTTCGGCCGCCAAGAACCACGACTTCGTGACCGTGGTGACGGACCCGTCGCAGTACGACCGGGTCATCGGAGAACTCGACAGCAACGACGGCTGCACGACGTTCGAGCTCCGACGAGATCTCGCGACCGCCGCCTTCGCCCGGACTGCCGAATACGACGCGACGATCGCGGCCTGGATGAGTGGGACCACCTCCGCACGCTTCCCCAGCGTGCTTCGGCTCAGTTTCGTCGGCCAGCAGCAACTCCGGTACGGGGAAAATCCCCATCAGGATGGCGCCGTCTATCGTGACCCTGACTTCCAGGGACCGAGCGTGACGTCCGCAAAAATGATCTCGGGAAAAGCGCTCTCGTACAACAATCTGCTCGATGCGGCCAGCGCCTTGGAAATCGTGCAGGACCTGCACGACATCGATTCCGGACGTTGCGCATCAGCGGTCATCAAGCACACCAACCCCTGTGGCGCGGGGGTCAGTGACACGTTGTCCGGCGCCTTCGATCTCGCCTATGCGGGCGACCCGCTCGCCGCCTACGGCGGCATCGTCGCATTGAGTGGCCCCGTAGACCGCGCGACCGCGGAGTCGATCGTCGCCGGTGGGCGATTCCTCGAAGTCGTCCTAGCCCCCTCTTTCGATGATGACGCCGCCGCACTCCTCGCGGAACGATGGAAGAATTGCCGACTCCTCGCGATCGGCGCCCTCGACGATCGAGGCCAGGAAGGCCTGTCTCTCCGATCCATTCCCGGCGGACTCCTCGCGCAGGAACGAGACACCCATCCTTTCTCCGCATCGGATCTCCGGCACGCGGCCGGACCGGCTGCCGACGACGATCTCCGACAAGCCGCAGGCCTGGCCTGGGCGGTGGTCAAAATGCTGAAATCTAACGCGATCTGCATCGCCACCCCAGAACGACTTCTCGGTGCCGGTGCGGGCCAGATGGATCGGGTCGCGGCCTGCAGGCTCGCCGTCGCCAAGGCCGGCGATCTCTCCGAAGCGCGAACACGGGGACCGGTCATCGCCGCCAGCGATGCGTTCTTCCCGTTTCCGGACGGACCGCAGATCCTGATCGACGCCGGCGTGAACTGCCTGATCCACCCGGGCGGCTCGAAGCGGGATGATGAGACCTTCGCCCTGTGCGAAGAGCACGGAATCACCTGCCTGCTCACGGGAATCCGACACTTCCGTCATTGATTCTCCGGTCGTGGCCAACGGGTGTGGTGCTACCATGTGCCCCCCCGCAGTCTCTTGAACTCGGGTCCGATCCTGGAGCCTCTTCGTGCCGAATCCTGCTCAACCGAAGCTCGACCACCCCGACCTCCCCAAGGTCAAGGCCGCGTTCAGCGACATCCGATTCCAAGCCACTGAGTTTCGTGGGACCACCACGCTCATCGTTCCGGTCGACCGAACGCACGATGTCCTTCGGTTTTTCCGCGATGATCCGGATTGCAACTACGAGTTCCTTTCCGACGTGACCGCCGCCGACTACTTGGATTACGTCGTGGAGACACCCGCCCGATTCGGGGTGATCTGGAACATCCTCAGCCAGACCAATAATCGGCGAATCACGGTGAAGACATGGATTGATCCCACCCTTGACACCGAGGGCATCGTGGAGGATCCAGGGCTTTTCGTCGACAGCGCCTGTGACATCTGGGCTGGTGCCGAATGGATGGAACGGGAGGTGTTCGACATGTTCGGCATCCGTTTCCGCAATCATCCCGATCTCCGTCGCATCCTCTTGTGGAAGGACTATCCGGCGCATCCGCTTCGGAAGGATTATCCCCTCCGAGGCCGCGGGGAACGCGAGTTCTATTCGGTTCTCGACCGCGACGCCCGCTGACCCGTCGATCTCGAGCTTGAGGTCATCCTCCCGTCCCTCTATAGAAGAATCCGCGTTCGGTCCCGGAGAGGTGTGGCACCGCTCCGGGGACGGCCCGCGAGGAGCGAAGATCCATGGCCGCAGCAATGAAAACCACTCGCAAGTCTTCCGTCGGCACCAAGGTCGTGGTGCTTGGTGGCGGCCTCATCGGTTCGGTTATCGCCAGCGACCTCGCATCGAGCCGTGGCATGAAGGTCACCGTGGCGGATTCGAGCAGCGCTTCGCTGAAGAACTGCATTCGACGGGCCGGAAAGAAAATCAGCACCGTCGAAGCGGATCTCGCCGATTCCGACGACATCGCACGCGTGGTGGCCGAGGCTGACCTCGTCGTCGGTGCGTTGCCCAGCGGACTCGGATTGAACGCCCTCGAGACCGTCATCGACGTCGGCCGGCATTACGTTGACATCTCCTTCATGTCCGAGGGCAATCTCCATCTCTCGGAACTCGCGCAGAAAAAACGGATCACCGCGGTGGTCGACATGGGCGTCGCGCCAGGTATGAGCAACCTGCTGTGCGGATATGGCGCCCAGAAGCTTGATCGCTGTGATCGACTCGAGATTTTGGTCGGCGGCCTGCCCCGGCATCGACACTGGCCCTGGGAGTACAAGGCGAGTTGGTCCCCGAGCGACGTGCTCGAGGAATACGTCCGCCCGGTCCGAGTGGTGGAAGGCGGAAAGATCGTTTGGAAGGAAGCTCTGGCCGAGCCCGAACTCGCCGACTTCGAAGGTGTGGGCACGCTCGAGACCTTCCTCACCGACGGACTTCGATCTCTGGCCGACACCCTCGACGTTCCCGACATGGTCGAGAAGACGATGCGGTATCCGGGTCACATCGAACTCATGCGGGTGCTGCGCCACCTCGGGCTCTTCAGCCCCGAGCCGGTCACCCTCCCCGACGGCACGACGGTGCGGCCGCTTGACCTGACCAGCCACCTCCTCTTTCCGCAATGGAAATTCGAGAAGGGCGAGCCCGACTGCACGGTCATGCGAATCACCGCCGAGGGCCGACTGGGGAAGATTGCCACCCGACTGATCTGGGACGTGGTGGACGACCTCGATGAAAAAACCGGATTCTCAAGCATGTCCCGATGCACCGCGTTCCCCGCGGCGGCGATGGCTCGGATGATCGCGGACGGGTCCTTCAAGCGACGCGGCGTCTTCGCACCGGAGCAGATCGCCAATGACAAGGGCCTGCTCGATCGCATGCTCAAGGAACTGAAGGCCCGCGGCGTCGAGTATGTTGCCCGGGTCGAGACGATCGACTGACCGCCGAGGCGGTCGACCACGGCGAGGATCGCCGTCAACCTAAGAATCAACGGTACCGGTGTGGGAATCACGCCGGCATCGCTGGCCACCGGACGAACGACTCGTCCGAAGGCGTGTTCGCGCGTCGGTTCGAAACAGTGCGGCAAGAATCGAACGACTCACGACTAAAGAATCGGAGGATCGAATGGAATCGATCGAACATCTGGAACTGAAACGTCTCGCCGTCGCCTGGCTCGCCCGCCTCGGATGCCGAGCGATCGCGACCGAAGTCCGTTGCCCGATCGCCAAGTACCGCGTGGATGCCGCGGGCTGGCTCGACCACGCCGACGGCAGCCTGCTCGATGCCGGCGGGCTCGAAGGTCGAAAACGGCGCGTGGATGCGACGCTCTTCGGAGGATCAGCCCGCGGGACTGCCCGTCGTGGACCGGCGCGACCACGAACCATCGTGATCGAGTGCAAGCAGAGCCGCGCTGATTTTGTCCGTGATGATCACGATGCCGAGCGGCTCAAGCGGAAGCTTGAGATGCTCCGTCGAACCCGGAACAAATTCGAACGCGACCTGATCCCCGGGAGCGAACCACATCTTCGAGAATCTGGTTCGGCACTCTTTCCAGAAATGGAGACCTGGGACTTCGAAGGAAGCCGAACCAGTTCGTATCGCCGGTGCCTCCGGGAGACCGAGCGGATCGAACGACGACTGCACGGCGAGACCAAATTCCACACCATGCCGCGGTATCGGCTGGCGGACCACTTCTACCTCTTCACCCCGACCGGACTCCTCAAACCTCATGAGGTCCCCACCGGCTGGGGATTGGTCGAATGCGGCCGACCAACGCTCCGCCGAGGCGCCGGCTCGCTGACCGAACTCGACGCCCTTCCGCTCGCCGAGCGGATCGCGTGCCCTTCCGCGGACGCTCCGGACGAGCGGCGCCAGAGACTACTCCGCAACATCGCGGTTGCCGCCAGCCGGTCGATCATCGAGGAGGCGGCCCGCGCCCCCGCGACGCCGACGAGAAGATCCGACGCGACTTCCCGTTCCGACCGCTCGCCGACCGTGTTGAGCATGCCGACCCCGGGAAGAGTCGATGATCAACGATCCAGCACCGCCGACTTGGGCAGCCCCGGAGGAGGTCGCTAGGATCTCCATCACTTGCCCCGGTAGCTCAGTTGGATAGAGCAGCGGACTTCTAATCCGCAGGTCGGAAGTTCGAATCTTCCCCGGGGTGTTG